>JBHAES010000120.1:0-12324 GCA_041855725.1 Actinomycetota bacterium | reverse complement strand
CCCAGCCTCAGACATCCCAGGCGGTCCCGTCTCGCAGGTCGTGCAGCTCGATGGCGCACATGTCGCCGAGCCGGGCGTAGGCCAGCCGCCACCCCGCCTCCGACAGCAGGGCGTCGTGCACGAGGAAGCCCCGCGGCGCCCCGACCGCGCGGCCGAAGTCGATGTGTTCCTTCATCGCCGCCCAGGGTCCGTGGGCCGGCAGGCACAGCACGTCGACGCCCGCGGGTGCGACGGCGAGCGAGTCCCCGGGGTGGAACAGCGTCGGCTCCCCCTCGGCGGTGACGACGAGCCCCACGTTGCCGATCTGCGGGATGTCGCGGTGGATCACCGCGTGCAGCCCGCCGACGGCTGCGACGGTGACCCCGCCGAGGTCGACCGAGGTGTCGGCCGCGATGCCGCGAGCGCGCGGCAGGTCGTAGGCGCCGAGCACCTGCGGCTCGACCCACACCTGGGCGCCCGGGTTGGCGGCGAGCAGCGCGGGCACGTGCTCGGGGTCGACGTGGTCGGGGTGCTGATGGGTGACGAGCACGACGTCGAGGTCGGTGAGACCGTGCCACCGGTCGGAGTAGCTGCCCGGGACGAGCAGCAGGCGGCGACCGGCCACCTCGACCAGCACCGCGGAGTGGCCCAGATGAGTGATGCGCATGGTTCCACCTTGTCACCTCTGCCTCCCGGCCGACGACCCGACCGCCCGATCGTGCGGTCGCGCCGGGTCCGTGCCACGTGATGCGCCCGCCGCACGGACCCGAGCCGTGGGTCGCCGGTCAGCAGAGCCGGGCGAGCACGTCGCCCACGACCTCGCCGGCGGCACGGCAGTCGTCGACGGTGACGTCGAGGTGGGTGACGGCGCGCACCAGCCGGGGCCCGACGGCGGCGAGGGCGACGCCTCGCTCCGCCGCGGCGGCGACCACCTGGGCCGCCGGGGTGTCGCCCGTGGGCAGCACCACGATGTTGGTGGGCACGTCGACGACGGTTCCCGTACGGTCGGCGACCGCGGCGGCGAAACCGCGGGCGGCGGCGTGGTCGTCGACGAGCCGGGCGACGTGGTGGTCGAGCGCGTGGAGGCCGGCCGCGGCGAGCATCCCGGCCTGGCGCCAGCCGCCGCCGAGCCGCTTGCGCTGCACCCGGGCGCGCGCGACCCGGTCGGCCGACGACGCCAGCATCGACCCGACGGGCGCCCCGAGCCCCTTCGACAGGCACAGGGTGACGGTGTCGAACAGGCTCCCGTACGACGCCAGCGGCACCCCGGTCGCCACGTGGGCGTTGGCGAGCCGGGCACCGTCGAGGTGCAGGCGGACCCCGTACGCCCGGCACCGCTCGGCGACGGCGCGCAGCGACTCGAGCGGCTGCACCGTGCCGCCGCCGAAGTTGTGGGTGTTCTCGAGCGCGACGACGCCGGTCTCGACGATGTAGGGCCTGGTGCCCACCGAGAGCATGCCGGCGACGACGTCGGGGTCGGCCACGCCGTCGGCGGAGCCGAAGGTGCGGGTGGTGACGCCGTGGAGGGCGGCGTGCGCGCCCAGCTCGGCGCGGACGACGTGCGCCTGGACGTCGCAGAGCACCTCCTCGCCGGGCGCGGCCAGCAGCCACACGCCGAGCAGGTTGGCCATCGACCCGGTGGGGCAGAACAGCGCCGCCTCGTGGCCGAGCAGCGCGGCGGCGCGGGCCTCGAGCGCAGTGACGGTCGGGTCCTCGCCGAAGACGTCGTCGCCGACCTCGGCGGCCAGCATCGCCGCCCGCATGGCCGGCGTGGGACGGGTGAGCGTGTCGGAGCGGAGGTCGATCATCGTCAGAAGTCCGCCGGGGTCCAGCGCTGCACCTTGTTGTTGCGCCGGATCGAGCCGTCGGTGAGCCGCTCGGCCACGAGGAACGCCAGCTCCAGCGACTGCTGCCGGTTGAGGCGCGGGTCGCACAGCGTCTCGTAGCGGTCGGCCAGCTGCGCCTCGCGCACGTCGACGGCACCCCCCACGCACTCGGTCACGTCGTCGCCGGTGAGCTCGATGTGCACGCCGCCGGGCCACGTGTCGAGCGCGTCGTGCACGTCGAAGAAGCCCTGCAGCTCCTCGGCGACGTCGGCGAAGGAGCGGGTCTTGTAGCCGGTGGACGACGAGTAGGTGTTGCCGTGCATCGGGTCGCACACCCAGGCGACCTTGCGTCCGGTCGCCTCGACCGCCTCGATGATCGGCGGCAGCAGGTCGCGCACCTTCGCCGCCCCCATGCGGGTCACCATGGTGAGGCGGCCCGGCTCGTGGTCGGGGTCGAGCCGGTCGGCGATGGCGACGGCGTCGGCCGGGGTGACGGTGGGCCCGAGCTTGACGCCCACGGGGTTGCGCAGCCGCGACACGAGCTCCATGTGGGCGCCGTCGAGCTGACGGGTGCGCTCGCCGACCCAGATGAAGTGGCCGCCGACGTCGTACGGGGTGCCGGTGCGCGAGTCGATGCGGGTGAGGGCGTGCTCGTAGTCGAGCAGCAGCGCCTCGTGGCTGGCGTAGAAGCTGACGGTGCGGAACGCGTCGTCGTCGACGCCGCAGGCCACCATGAAGGCGAGCGCCCGGTCGATCTCGTCGGTGAGGCGCTGGTAGCGGTCGGCGACCTTGACGTCGCGGACGAAGTCGGCGTTCCACGAGTGCATGGAGCGCAGGTCGGCCATGCCTCCGGTGACGAACGCCCGGACGAGGTTCAAGGTGGCCGCCGAGGCGTGGTAGACGCGCAGCAGCCGCTCGGGGTCGGGCTCGCGGGCCTCGGCGGTGAAGGCGAAGCCGTTCACCGCGTCGCCCCGGTAGGCGGGCAGGGTGACGTCGCCGCGGGTCTCGGTGTCGCTGGAGCGGGGCTTGGCGAACTGGCCGGCGATGCGCCCGATCTTCACCACGGGCACCTGCGCCGCGTACGTCATGACCACCGCCATCGACAGCATCACGCGGAGCCGGCCGCGGATCGAGGTGGCGTTGACGCCCTCGAAGGTCTCGGCGCAGTCGCCGCCCTGCAGGATGAACGCCTCGCCGTCGGCCGCCTTCGCGACGCGGGCCTTCAGCTCGTCGCACTCGCCGGCGAACACCAGGGGCGGGAGCGCGCGCAGCTGGGCGACCACCTCGGCGAGCCTCGCCTGGTCGGCATAGACCGGCTGCTGCACCCGCGGGAGGGCGTGCAGGGCGTCGAGCGACGGGATCAGGTCTGGCACCGGGTCAGCCTAACGGCTGCGACCGCGCCGGCCGCAGCGGTTCCGCGGGCCGGTCGCGGCGACCGCACTCCCACCACGCTCCCGGCTGCGACAAGGGCGGACGCGACCAGCTCACCCTCGGACCCGGCGCCGCCCCGCCCACTTGTTAGGGTTCCCTAACATAGGCAGCCCTTAGCAGGGTCGGCTGCGGGGCGCCCCGACCTGGAGAGAGGCCCACCGTGACCACAGTCGCTCGACCGGCCCGCACCGAGGCGCACCAGAGCGCTCCCCCGCCCCGCGACAGCCGGACAGCAGCCCGGGCGGGCCGGGCCGCCCTCGCCGACCTGATGCGCCCCGCGGCCGGAGCCCTCGCGCTCGGCCGGGCGCTGGCGGCGGTGTCGGGGGTGCTGGCGGTCGCCCCGTACGTGGCCCTGGTGCACCTCGGCGACGTGCTCCTGGCGGCCTGGCGCACCGGCACCTCCCCCGACACCGACGAGGTGTGGCGGCTGGTGGGGCTGCTGGTCGGCACCTTCACGGCCCGGCTCGGCGTGTACTTCGCGGCCCTGGCGGTGACCCACTTCGCCGACAACCGCGTCCGGGCCCACATCCGCACCATGGTGCTGGAGCGGCTCGGGTCGGCGCCCCTGTCGTGGTTCACCGCCACCACCTCGGGCCGCGTGCGCAAGGCGGTGCAGGACGACGCCGCCACGCTGCACACGCTCGTCGCCCACGGGCCGGTGGAGCAGACCGCCGCGGTGGTGACCCCGGTGACGCTGGGGGTGTACGCGTTCGTCGTCGACTGGCGGCTGGGCCTGCTGACCTTCGCGGTGCTGCCCTGCTACGCCGGGCTCCAGCTGGTGATGATGCGAGGGGTGGGCGAGAAGACTGCCGAGGTCGACGCCCGCCTCGACCACGTCTCCGCCACCATGGTGGAGTTCGTCACCGGCATCTCGGTGGTGAGGGCGTTCGGGCGGGTGGGCCAGGCGCACACCCGCTTCGCCGCAGCCGCCGAGGACTTCAGCCGCTACTACCTGGCCTGGTGCGAGCCGCTGCTGCGGGGCTCCGCCCTCAGCCAGTCGGTGATCGCCATCGCGGTGCTGCTGCTGGTCAACCTGGGCGGCGGGTCGCTCATGGTCGCCGCCGGCTGGGTCACCCCCGTGCAGGTGCTCTCCACCACGCTGATCGCCCTCGTGCTGCCGGCCGCCCTCGACGTGCTGACCTCCGGCATGTGGGCCTACCAGCTGGCGAGCGGCGCGGCGCTGCGGATCGTCGAGACGCTCACGGTGCCGCAGCTGCCCGAGCCGACCGAGCCGCGCGTGCCGCAGGGCCACGAGGTGCGGTTCGACCACGTGAGCTTCAGCTACGGCGACACCCTCGCCGTCGACGACGTCAGCCTGCGGCTGCCCGAGGGCACCGTCACTGCGCTCGTCGGCCCGTCGGGGTCGGGCAAGTCGACGCTGGCCACCCTGGTCGCCCGCTTCGCCGACGTCGACGCCGGGTCGGTCAGCGTCGGCGGCGTCGACGTACGCGACATCGCCACCGCCGACCTCTACCGTACGGTCGCGTTCGTGCTGCAGGACTCGCAGCTGCTGCGGGCGAGCGTCGCGGCCAACATCGCCCTGGGGCGCCCGGACGCGACCCTCGACGAGATCCGGGCGGCGGCCCGGGCCGCGCAGGTCGACGGGTTCGTGGCGTCGCTCCCCCACGGCTACGACACGGTGGTCGGCGAGGAGGTGCGACCCTCGGGCGGCGAGGCGCAGCGCATCGCGATCGCCCGGGCGCTGCTCGTCGACGCCCCCGTGCTCATCCTCGACGAGGCGACCGCGTTCGCCGACCCGGACGCCGAGGCCGACATCCAGGTGGCGCTGAGTCGGCTGGTGCGGGGCCGCACGGTGCTGGTGATCGCCCACCGCCCGGCGGCGATCCGGGGGGCGGACCAGATCGTGGTGCTCGACCGGGGCCGTGTCGCTGCGGTCGGCACCCATGAGGAGCTGCTGGACCAACCGCACTACCGGCAGGTGTGGCGCAGCAGCGGCGCCCGGCTCGACGGCGAGCCGGCCACCCGTACGCGCGAGAAGGAGGACTGAGACATGGGTCTGGGCTGGGAAGGCGACCTGCTGCTGCCACGCTTCCGACCGCTGCTGAGCGAGGCCGGGTGGCGCTACGTGCAGCGCTCCGTCCAGATAGCGGTGGCGAACGGGGCCGTCCAGGGCCTCGCCCTCGTGGTGCTGCTGCCGGGGGCGGCGAGCCTGGCCTCGGGCGGCCCGGCGTGGGGGCTCCCGTTCGGCGGCTGGCTGCTGCTGCTCGCGGTGCTCGCCCTGGTCGGGGCGGTGCTGGAGTACCGGCTGGCGATCAACGGCTACGCCAGCGCGATCGACTTCGTACGGTTCTCGCACCGCCGGCTGGGGGACATGATCGCCCGCATCCCGCTGGGGTGGTTCGGCGCCGGGGTGGCGGGGCGGTTCTCGCGGATGGTCTCCAAGGAGATGATCCAGCTGGGGCAGACGCTGGCCCACATGGCGTTCCCGCTCGTCACCAACCTCACCGCGCTGGCCGTGGTGCTGGTGGGCTCGTGGGTGTGGGACTGGCGGCTCGGGCTGGTGCTGACCGTCGCCGCGCCGGTGCTGTACCTGCTGCTGGGGCTGTCTCGCTGGCTCCTCGCCCAGGGCAAGCGGATCAGCGAGCCGGCCGAGCTGGAGCTGGCCGACCGGGTGGTGGAGTTCGCGATCTGCCAGGGAGCGCTGCGCTCCTGCGGGCGGGCGGGCCACGTCGACCAGCTCGACGAGGCGGTGGCGCGCAGCCACCAGGCCGGCCGGCGCGAGCTGTGGTGGGGGCTGGGCGCCAACCTGATCCCCGGGGCGGCGTCGCAGCTGATCGTGGTGTCGCTGCTGGTCGTGGCCGCGTGGCTGGCGACCGCGGGCCGGCTGGGTCCCGTCGAGACGATCGCGTTCATGGGCATGGCCCTGCGGTTCATGGGGGTGCTGGAGAGCATCCAGATCGGGATCATCGGGCTCGCGGAGCGCCGCTCGCTCATGGACCAGATGGACGAGGTGGTCTCGGCCCCGCTGCTGAGCGAGCCGGACCGGTCCGCCGCCCTGCCGCGTCCCGGCGCGGTGCGGCTGAGCCACGTCGACTTCGCGTACGTGCCGGGCCAGCCGGTGCTGCGCGACGTGAGCATCGACGTCCCGCCGCGCACGATGTGCGCCCTCGTCGGCCCGTCGGGCAGCGGGAAGACGACCGTGGCACGCCTGGTGGCCCGCTTCTGGGAGGCTGGTTCCGGAGTCGTCGAGGTCGGGGGCGTCGACGTCCGGGACCTGACGACCAAGGACCTGATGGCACAGCTGTCGATGGTGTTCCAGGACGTGTACCTGTTCGACGACACGCTGGCGGCCAACATCCGGGTGGGCGACCCCGACGCCTCGGCCGCCGACGTGGCGTGGGCGGCTGGCCTGGCCGGGGTCGACGAGATCGTGGCCCGGCTGCCCCACGGCTACGAGACCCGGGTCGGCGAGGGCGGCCGGGCGCTGTCGGGCGGGGAACGGCAGCGGGTGTCGGTGGCGCGGGCGCTGCTGAAGCGGTCGCCGGTGGTGCTGCTGGACGAGGCCACGTCGGCCCTCGACGCGGAGAACGAGGCGAACCTGGTGGCGGCCATGCAGGAGCTGCGGAAGACGTCGACGCTGCTGGTGATCGCCCACAAGCTCGACACGATCGAGGCCGCCGACCAGATCGTGGTGCTCGACGCCGAGGGCCGGGTGGCCCAGGTCGGCACCCACGACGACCTGGTGGTCGCAGCCGGTCCGTACCGCGGCTTCTGGACCCAGCGCGAGCGGGCCGCCGGCTGGCAGCTGGTGTGAGGGCGCGCTACACCGAGTCGTAGCCCTGCTCGATGGCGTAGAGGGTGAGCTCGACGCGGTTGTGGAGCTGGAGCTTGCGGAGCACGTTCTGGACGTGGTTCTGGACGGTGCGGTGCGAGACGAACAGCTCCTCGGCGATCTCGCGGTAGGCCATGCCCTTCGCGACGCGGCGCAGGACCTCGGTCTCGCGGGTGGTGAGGACGGGGCCGGTGTCGTTGAACTTGGCCGCGTCGGTGACCATGCGGCGGAACTCGCCGAGGACCAGGCCGGCGAGGCCGGGGGTGAAGACCGCGTCGCCGTCGGCCGTACGCCGGACGCCTTCGAGGAGCTCCTCGGGGGAGGCGGACTTGACGAGGTACCCCTTGGCGCCGGCCTTGATGGCGCGCAGCACGTCGCCGCGCTCACCGGAGGCGGAGATGACGAGCACGTGCATCGACGGGAGCTCCTTGAGGAGGATCTCGGTGCAGGTGGCGCCGTCGGGCTCGGGGATCTGCAGGTCCATGACGAGCACGTCGGGGCGGGTGGCGCGGGCGCGGCGCAGCGCCTCCTGGCCGTTGGCGGCGGTGGCGACGATCTCGAAGCCGTTGTCGGCGAGGTCGGAGCCCAGCGCCTCGATCCACATGGGGTGGTCGTCGACCAGCATCACCCGGGTGGGGGTGGTGTCGTCGGTCATTGGTCCTCCTGGGTGCGTCAGACGACGGGGATGCGCAGCTCCCATTCAACCCCTCGGCCGGGTTGCGCGCGAACGGTCGCGTGGCCGCCGAGGTCACGGACGCGGCCGAGGATCGAGTCGCGGACCCCGAGGTGGCCGTGCTGGGCGGCTCCGGTGAGCTGGGCGTTGGTGGCGCCCACGCCATTGTCGCGGACGGAGAGGATCACCTCGTTGCCCTCCCGTTCGAGCAGCACCCACGCCTGGGCTGCGGGGCCGGCGTGCTTGCGTACGTTGGCGAGGATCTCGGTGACGATGGCGTCGACCTCGTGCGCGACGGTCTCGTCGACGTGCACCTCGTCGGCCATGGCGGAGATGGTCACGGTGCTGGAGGCGTGCTTGTCGAGCAGCGAGGTGAGGTCGGGGAGCCGTCGCAGGTCGTCGCCGACGCCGAGGTCGACCGTACGGTCCTGCAGGAGCGCACGGAGCTTGGACTCCTGCTCCCGGGCGAGGGTGGCGAGGCGGATGCCGCGTGGGCCGAGGCCGGGGCCCTCGCGCTCCATGAGGGCGAGCAGCTGCAGCACGCCGTCGTGGACGATGCGGTTGAGCCGTTCGCGCTCGGCGAGGGCAGCGGTGGCGGCGAAGGCGCGGTCACGCTCGGTGAGGCTGGAGAGCAGGAACTCGACCATGATGCCGACGCCGCCGGCGACGAACACGTAGACGATGATGGTGCTCCACAGCCCCGGCTCGAGACTGGGGGTGACGAGGACCTTCACCACCCCCACGAGCAGCCCGGCGAGCATCCCCACGCGGGCGGAGACGCCCACGGCCAGCGCCAGGGGGGCGCACACCGACCAGTAGACGGGGATCGACAGGTAGTCGCGGGCGTAGAGCTCGGGGCCGAGCACGTACTGCGAGGTGCCGACGAGGACCACGGCGATCGCCATGTCGGCCAGCGACCACCACACCTTCGTCCGGCCCTGGGGACGGGCGTGGACGACACCGGCGATCCCGGTCCACGCGGCGAGCACGATCATGGCGGCGACGAGGAGCCCGGGATGCGCCGCCGCCGCGCCTCGCTGGGCGTTGACGGCGACCGCGTGGACGGCGAAGCCGACCTGGAGCAGGTTGAGCACCCGGTAGACCTGCCGCAGGATCGCCTGCGAGCCAGGGCTGTCGCGTCGGGCGGCGGCCCGCAGCGCCCGTTCCATCGAGCTCACGCGGCCTCCCGGCGCGGCCAGGTGGCGTAGCGGTCGACGTACTCCTGGCCGGTGAGGCGCTGGATGGCTGCCATCACCTCGTCGGTGACCTCCCGCAGCCGACGGCCCTCGTCGGTGTCGCCGTCGTGGTCGTGGAAGCACAGCGGCTCGCCGACCCTGATGCCGGGGCGCGTCATCCAGGGGAGCCCGAACGGCCCCTTGTGGAACTGGGTGCCCACGAACCCGACGGGGACGACGGGCACCCCGGCGGTGAGGGCGAGCCGCGCCACCCCCGTACGACCCCGGTAGAGGCGCCCGTCGCGGGAGCGGGTGCCCTCGGGGAAGATGCCGACGACCCCGCCGGAGACGAGCACGTCGAGCACGGGCCGCAGCGACTCGGCGCTGCGCTTGCCACCGGAGCGGTCGAGCGGCACCTGCCCCACGGCGCGGAGGAACCAGGCGAGCACCTTGGGCCCGAGGCCGCCGTCGCCCCGGAACAGCTCGGCCTTGGCCGGGAACGTCATGCGGCGGCGGATGAGGGCCGGCAGCAGGAAGGTCTCACCGGCCGACAGGTGGTTGCCGGCGATCACGACGCCGCCCGTGGCAGGGATGTGGTGCTCGCCCTCGATCCAGGGCCGGAAGCAGACCAGGCAGACGGGGCGGACGAGCAGGTACTTGAACAACCAGTAGTACACGGCCCTCCTCTCGGCTGCTCACCCTACCCCCGGCACCTCCGCTGGCGCCCGGGCCGTTCGGCGGCGACCCGGGTGCGGTGGCGGCGTCTACGATGCTCGTGTGGACGACCGCACGACCAGCCCGTGGCGGGGCGGGCCTGACGACGCCCCGGCGGCGGTGCTCCTGCTGCACGGGTTCACGGGCAGCCCCGCCTCGCTGCGACCGCTGGCCGAGTGCCTCGCCCAGGCGGGGTTCGCGGTGGACCTGCCGCTGCTGCCCGGCCACGGCACCCGCTGGCAGAACCTGGCCCGCACGCCGTGGACCGACTGGTACGCGGCCGCCGAGCGCGCCTACGACCGGCTCGCCGAGGGCGGCCGGCCCGTAGCGGTCGTGGGCCTGTCGATGGGTGGCGCGCTGACGCTGCGGCTGGCCCAGCGCCGTGACGTGGCGGGCCTGGTGCTGGTGAACCCCGCGGTCACGAGCCGGGCGCCAGGGCTGCGGCTGGTGCCGCTGCTGGCCCGGGTGGTGCCGTCGCTGCCGGCCATCGGCGGCGACATCGCCAGGCCGGGGGTCAGCGAGCACGCCTACGACCGGGTGCCGTTGCGGGCGGTCGCGTCGATGCGGCACCTGTGGCGTGAGACGGTCGCCGGGCTGCCTCAGGTGGTGGCGCCGCTGCTGCTGTTCCGCTCGGTGACCGACCACGTGGTCGACCCGTCGTCGGCCGAGGTGATCCTGCGGTCGGTGGCCTCGGCGGAGCGTACGGAGCACCTGCTGCACCGCAGCTTCCACGTGGCCACCCTCGACCACGACCGCGACGAGATCGCCGCTGCGACGGTGGCGTTCGTCCGCCGGGTCACCGGGGTCGCGTGATGGCCGACGACACCGAGGCCCGGTTCCAGGCGCTGATCGAGGCCGAGTACGGGCCCAGGGGTGGCGACCCGGCCGCCGACGACGCCGTGGACGCGCTCGACGCGCTCGCCGCCGACCCCGACGCCGGTCGCGGCGACGCTGCTGACGCCGGGGACGACCAGGCCCAGGCGCCTCGCCTGGTGGTGCCGTTCAGCGCGTTGCCGTCGCCCCGGTCGTGGACGCCGGCCGAGGAGGACGACGAGGACTACGTGCCGCCCCCGCCGGCCCCGGTGGGCCCGGTGAGCACCCCGGCGATCGTGGCGGGGCTGCTCGTGACGGCCGCGGCGGTGGTGGGGGTGCTCATGATCGCCCGGGTGGCGCTGCCCTGGTGGGCGCCCGGGGCGGGGCTGGTGTGCTTCGCCGCCGGGCTCGTGGTGGCGTTCTCGCGGCTGCCGCGCGACCGCCCCGACGACCCCGACGAGGGCGCCGTGGTGTGAGCCGCCGTCGACGGGGCTCGTACGGCTACGGGGGCGGCTCAGCGAGGAACGCCTCGCGCAGCTTGCGCAGCCGCCGACCGCGGGCGCGCCGACGGGGCCAGAACAGGAACCCGGGCGGCTCCGAGATCGAGTGGCGGGCGAGGTCGGCGGCACCGATCAGGCCGGCGTCGTTGCGGAAGTGGGCGAGCGCGATGCGGGCCGTGGGCCGGTAGCCGCGGCCGGTGAGGCTGCGCTCGAAGGCGGCGATCGTGGGCCGCAGCAGCAGCCCGCCAGCCTCGCTGACCCCGCCGCCGACGACGAACAGCTCCGGGTCGAGAGCGGCCGCCAGGTTGGCGATGCCGCGGCCCAGCCACGTGCCCACGTCGCCGATCAGCTCGGCGGCGGTCTGGTCGCCGCGCAGCGCCACGGCGGTGACGTCGGGGCCGGTGAGCACGTCCTCGCGGCGGGCGGCGCGCAGCCCCTCGGCGAGCGGCGAGCCCGACAGCACCAGCGCGTTGGCGTCGCGGACGAGGGCGTTGCCGCTGGCGTACTGCTCCCAGCAGCCCCGGTTGCCGCAGGCGCACCAGTGCCCGTCGGGGACCACCTGCATGTGGCCCCACTCCCCCGCCATGCCGAACTGGCCGCGGAAGACCCGCCCGTCGATCACGAGGGCGCCGCCGATGCCGGTGCCGAGCGTGATGCACACCATCACCCCGGAGCCGAAGCCGGCGCCGAACCGGTACTCGGCCCACGCGGCGGCGTTGGCGTCGTTGTCGACGATGACCGGCAGGTCGATCCGGTCGACGAGCCGGTCGCGCAGCGGCTCGTTGCGCCAGGCGAGGTGCGGCGAGAACCGTACGGTGGCCTGCTCGGTGTCGACCCAGCCCGCCGCGCCCACGCCGACGGCGCCGACGGTCCAGCGGCGCCGCAGGTCGGCGACGCACTCGACGATGACGTCCTCGACGGCGATGGGGCTCGACGAGGGGGTGGGCAGCTGCACCCGCTCGAGCACCCGGCCGTCGGGCGCCACCACCCCGGCGCGCACCTTCGTGCCGCCGATGTCGACCCCGATCCCTAGCACGCGTTCCCCTTCATCCTGGCGCAGCCTACCCGTCGTGGCCGTCGATGGGCAGCGCGAGGAGGCGTCGTACGGTGGCACGCACGGCCTGGGTGCCGTAGCCGGCGCCGACGAGGTCGCGGCCGGCCGCCCCGGCGGCGCGCGCGGCCGCGGGGTCGGCGAGCCAGCCGACGATGCCGTGCGCCACGTCGGCCGGGTCGGTGGGGTCGACGACCGTCCCGGTCACGGTGTCTCGCACCGTCTCGGGCGCGCCGCCGCTGCGACCCACCACGACTGGCAGGCCGCACGCGGCGGCCTCCAGGAACACGCGGCCCAGCCCCTCGGCGTTGAGGCCGCCCAGCCGGCTCCGGACAGGGAGGGCGAGCACCCGGGCCGTACGCAGCAGGT
>JBHAES010000119.1:0-5814 GCA_041855725.1 Actinomycetota bacterium | reverse complement strand
GTGGACCTGCGTGGTCGACGGCGACCTCGCCAACTCCACCAAGGCCGACCTCGTCGCCCACGAGATGCCCGACCGGTTCGTCCAGAGCGGCATCGCCGAGCAGAACCTCGTGGGGGTGGCCGCGGGCATGGCCTCGGTGGGGTGGAAGCCGTGGCTGTCGTCGTTCGCGGTGTTCCTCACCCACCGCGCCATCGACCAGGTGCGGATGACGGTGGCCCAGACCGGGCTGCCGGTGAAGGTGGTCGGCTCCTACGCCGGCCTGCTCACCGGGGCCACGGGGCGTACGCACTGCGACGTCGAGGACCTCGCCATCATGCGGGCCATGCCGGAGATGACGGTGCTGGCGCCGTGCGACGTCGCCGAGCTGGTCGCCATGATGGACTGGGCCCACGGCCACCCGGGCCCGGTCTACCTGCGGCTCGCCCGCGACGAGAGCCCCGACGTGCTGCCTGCCGGCACCCCGTTCGAGGTGGGCCGTCCCGTGGTGCTGCGCCGCGGCGACGCCGTCACCCTGGTGTCGACCGGCGTCCAGACCGGCCGGGTGGTGCAGGCCGCCGAGCTGTTGGCCGCCGCGGGCGTCGCGGCGCAGGTCGTCCACGTGGGCTGCCTCAAGCCGGTCGACCTGGCGGCGGTGGTGGCGTCGTTCGGGCCGGCGCCGCTGGTGGTGTCGGTCGAGGAGCATGCCGTCGAGGGCGGCCTCGGGGGCCTGGTCGCCGAGGCGATCGCCACCCAGGGGGCAGGCAAGCGCCTGGTCCGGGTCGGCATCGAGGGCTGGTCGCAGTCGGCGCCCGACGACTGGCTGCTGGAGGAGTACGGGCTGAGCGCCGGCAAGGTCGCCGAGCGGGTACGCAAGGAGCTGTCGTGACCGGGCTGAGGCTGCCGAACCTGGGGCTGCTGATCGACGGGCGGTGGCGCGCCGCGTCCGACCAGGGCACGTTCGAGGTGCACAACCCGGCCACCGGCGAGGTGATCTGCGCCGTCGCGTCGGCCACCGGCGACGACGCCCGGGCCGCCATGGACGCCGCCGCCGGCGCCCAGGAGGGCTGGGCCCGGACGAGGCCGCGCGACCGGGCCGAGATCCTGCGCCGCGCGTTCGACCTGGTCGCCGCCCACGCCGACGAGCTCGCCCGGCTGATGACCACCGAGATGGGCAAGCCGCTGGCCGAGGCGAGGGGCGAGGTCGGCTACGGCAACGAGTTCCTGCGCTGGTTCTCCGAGGAGACGGTGCGCCACTACGGCCGCTGCTACGACGCCCCCGAGGGCCACCTGCGCATGCTGGTGCGCCACAAGCCGGTGGGTCCGTGCTTCCTGGTCACCCCGTGGAACTTCCCGCTCGCCATGGCCACCCGCAAGGTCGGTCCGGCCATCGCCGCCGGCTGCACCATGGTGGTGAAGCCGGCCCGGCTCACCCCGCTCACCACGCTCCGGTTCGCCGAGCTGTGCCTCGAGGCGGGGGTGCCGGCGGGGGTGCTCAACGTGCTGCCCACGGCGCGGGCGTCGGCCGTGTCCGACCCGGTGATCGCCGACCCGCGGCTGCGCAAGGTGTCGTTCACCGGTTCCACCGAGGTGGGCCGCCGGCTGCTGCAGCAGTGCGGCCGCCACGTGCTGCGCACGTCGATGGAGCTGGGCGGCAACGCCCCCGTGCTCGTGTTCGACGACGCCGACCTCGACAAGGCCGCCGCCCAGACCGCCTTGGCCAAGATGCGCAACATGGGCGAGGCGTGCACCTCGGCCAACCGCATCCTCGTGCACGCGTCGGTGGCGGCCGAGTTCACCGGGCTGCTCGCCGAGCGGCTGCGGGCGCTGCGGGTGGGCAACGGTCTCGACGAGGGGGTCACGTGCGGGCCGCTCATCGACGCCGCCGCCCGTGACAAGGTGGCCGAGCTGGTCGCCGACGCGGTCGCCCGGGGCGCGGAGGTGGTGGTGGGCGGCAGGGCGGTCGACGGTCCCGGCTTCTTCTACGAGCCGACCCTGCTGACGGGGGTCCCCACCGACGCCCGCTGCTTCACCGAGGAGATCTTCGGCCCGGTCGCGCCCGTGTTCACCTTCGCCGACGAGGACGAGGCGGTGCGGCTGGCCAACAGCACCGAGTACGGGCTGGCGTCGTACGTGTTCACCCGCGACATGTCGCGGGCGCTGCGGCTCGGCGACCGGCTCGAGTACGGCCTCGTCGGCGTCAACGCCGGCGTGATCTCCAACGCGGCGGCCCCGTTCGGCGGCGTCAAGCAGTCCGGACTGGGCCGCGAGGGCGGGGCCGAGGGCATCGCCGAGTACACCGCGACGCAGTACCTCGGCATCGAGGACCCCTGGGGCTAGCCGTACCGCCATGTGCACGGTGGTGCTGCGGCTGCGTCCGGGGCTGGTGGAGGCCCTGCTCGTGCGTGACGAGCTGCTCGACCGGCCCACCGCCCCGTACGGGCGGCACTGGCCCGACCTGCCCGACGTGGTGGGGCAGCGCGACCTCGAGGCGGGTGGCACCGCTGCCGCCATCGATCTCGCCCGCCCTCGGTTCGCGGCGGTGCTCAACGGCTGGGAGCCCGACGTGCACGGCGTCCTCGCGCCCGCGCCCCCGCCGCCCGGTGCGGTGCGCTCGCGGGGCCGGCTGCCGCTCGAGGCTCTGCGGGGGCGCCCGCTCGACGACCTGTCCCGTACGGCGCCGTTCCACCTGGTCACGGTGGGTGCGCGGGCCAGCGTGGACTCGTGGGTGCAGGGGCGCCTCACCCGCGCCGACCTCGACGTCGGCGACCACGTGGTGGTCAACGCCGGCCCCGACCCGGCGGGGGACCCCAAGGGGGAGCGGGTCGCCGCCGCCGTGCGACGGCTGCCGGCCGCCGGCGACGACTGGTCGGGGGTCGTCGAGGCGGCCCTGGTGGCCCCGGTGACGGTGGCCGGCCACCGCTACGGCACCCGCAGCCTCACCCGCGTCCGCCTCGACGCCGGCACCACCGCGGTGTGGGAGGCGGTCGACCTCGCCCCGGGGACCGGCTGGCGCCGGGTGAGGTGAGCCTCAGTCCCACCCGTCGAGGGTCATGATGTCGGCGGCCGGCCGCCCCGCCTGCAGCAGGGCTGCCATCGTGCGCAGCGCCGGGGTGACGTGGGTGAAGAACCGGTGGTAGCCGGCGCACAGGTGGTTGAGCCCCGGCTCGCCGTCGCGGGTGGTGGCGAACCGGTCCTTGGGGCAGCCGCCGTGGCAGGCCCACCGCACGTCGCAGGTGCGGCACTGGCGCGGCAGCCGGGACTTCGCCTTCCCGAAGTCCCGCTGGAAGGGGGAGCGCACCAGGTCGCTGATCGCGTCGGTGGTGACGTTGCCGAGCCGGTAGCCGGGCTCGACGTAGTGGTCGCACGAGTAGACGTCGCCCTGGTGCTCCACGGTGAGCGCCGTGCCGCAGCGGGGGGCGTGCACGCACAGGGAGTAGCGGCCGAACAGGGCCGCCAGCGCCACGTCGACGTGCTGCACGAACACCTCTCCCACGTCACGGCGCACCCACTCGTCGAAGACGGTGCACAGGAACTCGCCCCACTGGTCGGGCGGCACCGACCGGGACGTGGCGCGGTCGCCGGTCTGGGTGACGAGCACGCGGCGCCCGTCGGCGTCGACCCAGCCGTTCTCGGCCGCTGCCAGCTCGTCGGCGGTGGCCCGCTCCACGATGGGGATGAACTGCAGGAACCGGGCGCCCAGGTCGTCGCGGAAGTGCCGGTACACCTCCAGCGGGTGCGGCGCGTTGACCGCGTTGACGGTGCACAGCACGTTGACGTCGACGCCGTGGCGCGCGAGCACGTCCCAGCCGCGGCGCACCTGGGCGTACGAGCCGCGTCCGGCCTTGTTGACCCGGTAGACGTCGTGGAGGTGGGCCGGTCCGTCGAGCGACAGGCCCACGAGGAACCGGTGCTCGGCGAAGAACTCGGCCCACGCGTCGTCGACCAGGGTGCCGTTGGTCTGGATCGCATGCTCGACCTGCTGGCCCGGCCGCCGCAGCCGTTCGGCGAGCCGGACGACCTCACGGAAGAAGTCGAGGCCCCGCAACGTCGGCTCCCCGCCCTGCCAGGCGATGGTGACGGGCCCGTCGGCGTGGGAGCCGAGGTAGTTGGCGAGGTAGGCCTCCAGCACCTCGGGCGTCATCGCCTGGCGCCGGGCGTCCCACAGCAGGTCCTTGGTGAGGAAGAAGCAGTAGGTGCAGTCGAGGTTGCACGCCGCCCCCGTGGGCTTGGCGAGCACCGACACCGGGACGCGCACCATGGCCCTCACCCTAACGCTGCCGTCCGGTGCCGCCGACGGGGCAGCGGCTGCGTCCGCTACGCCGTCGCCGCCGGCGGGCATGGTAGGTTTCTTCGATGCTCAACAAGACGTTCGCCCTGACTCTCACGGCCGTCGCCGCCTTCGGGCTCGCGGCCTGCGGCTCCGCGTCGCAGCCGGCCGCCACCACGAACGCCCCGTCGAGCGCGTCCGCTCCTGGGCCGGCCTCGACCACCAATGCCGCTACCCCGACCGCCTCGGCCACCACCGCTGCGTCCGACGACGCGACGACGAAGGCCGCGCTCGCCGCGGTCGCCACCGCGGAGGCCGCCGTGCCCGGCGGCGTCGCGGTGAGCATCGACGACGAGGACAGCGACTCGGCGTGGGAGGTCGACGTGCAGACCGCCGACCGTCGCGTCGAGGTGACCGTGTCGGCCGACGGCACCACCGTCGTCAGCAGGGAGGACGAGGACCACGACGCGGGCGACTGGGCCACCGCGTCGGCCGCCAAGGTCGGCATCGCCGACGCGATCCGGGCCGCGCTCGCGCACACCCCCGGCCGCTTCGACGACGCGGACCTCGACGACCACACCGGCTCGTACGCCTGGGAGGTCGAGGTGCACCCGCAGGGGTCGACCTCGTCCACCGAGCTGCTCGTGGATCCCGCCACCGGCACCGTCTCCAAGCACTGACCGATCGCTCCGCCGGGCCCGGGTGCGCGCACCTGGGCCCGGCGGTGCCGTTCCCGTCCCTCGTCGGCTTCGACCCCCGGCCGTGCCTGGTGCGGGCTCTCGCGCGGCTGCCCGGCTCGTTCGGGTGCTGACGGCGGGGTCCGTACGAGGGGTCGCCTGCGACCGGGTCACCGACAGCCGGGGCCACGATGCGCCCCGCCCTCTCGTGATCGATGATCGAGTTCGGCCGTGCGCGGCCACCTGATGAGCCGGCAGGGCATCCCGAAGTGACTCTCGGCCTGGCCCGCGGGCCCATGTCGAGAAGAATCACGCATCACCACCCGGCGCCCGTCTGAGGCGCAGCTGCTGTTGTCGATGGGTGGAGGCCGCTCTGGTTGCGGGCGGTCGGCGACCCTGCGGCGTGTCCGAGGCGGTGGGTGGTCGCGTTGGGTCCGTGCCGCGGGAAGGGCACGGTGGTTGCGGGTGGCTCGTGGTCGGGGCACGTCGAGTCGGCGCGGCGGAAGGGTGCGGTCGGTCCGGGTGCTTTCGGTGGTTGCGGGCGGAGGTCGGTGTCGATTCGACCGGTGACGTCAGACTCGGGTCCGAGCCTCGCCGGACGTGTGCCGCGGCCGTTGGCCGTCCTGGCGTCTGGCAGGTCCCTGGCCCCGTCGGGTCCTCGAAGCTCCTCACGTCGCGCCTACGCATCCGGCCGCTCGGCTCCCGCGGTCCGTGATGAAGGGTTGCTTCGGCGGGGCGCCTTCGGGGGCGGTTGCCCCGTTTCGTCGTGGGGAGGTGAGGCCGTGGGCTGCGTCATGGCAGCACGACCAGCCCGTCCCCCGGGGGTGGGGGTACGGGCTGGTCACGCCGAGCCAGGTCAGAAGGGTGGGGGTGTGTCGTCGGGTTCTTCTT
>JBHAES010000118.1:0-4582 GCA_041855725.1 Actinomycetota bacterium | reverse complement strand
GTTCGACCTGCACGACCCGAGCCGGGCGAGCCTGGGCCTGTCGATCGTGTCGACCCTGGTGCAGGACCTCAACGGCACCTTCACGCTGGAGAACGGCGCCGAGCAGGGGGCCGTCGCGGTGGTGGCGATCCCGGTCTGACACCGCGGTCCCGGGCACCGGGTCCGACCAGACGCGCGCGGCACGTGCGTGGCACGGGTGCGTACGGGCACGCGGGCGGGTGGTGCGGCTGCCCGGGCGAGGGGGGCGGCGCACCACCGAGCGGTGCGTGGTGCCTCAGGAGCGGACGCGCGAGCGGGCGACCTTCCGCTTGAGGGAGCGACGCTGGTCCTCGTCCAGGCCGCCCCACACGCCGTGGTCCTGCCCGGTGTCGAGCGCCCACTGCAGGCAGCGGTCGCGCACGTCGCAGCGCTCGCACACGCGCTTCGCCTCCTGGATCTGCAGGAGTGCGGGACCCGTGTTGCCGATCGGGAAGAAGAGCTCCGGGTCTTCGGTGAGGCAGGCCGCACGATGGCGCCAGTCCATAGGTCCGCTTCTCCTATCGTCGTGCCGAGGCACGCCTTGAGATCGATCACGTGACGGTGCGGGCGGGGCCGCCAGCCACGGCTGCTTACTCTACTTCCAGAGTCAAGGCTTGGGGAGAGGTTCGCGCAGAGGCGCCGACCGCGTCCGCCGCGGCGGGCCGACCGCGGTGCGGTGACGGGGCCGGTTCGTCGAGGGTGCCGGGCGCGGTGGCGCAGCTCCACGGGCCTTCTCCGCGAGGGTCGGCGCTGCGCTGCGCGGTGGTGCTCGTCGGGCTCGCCGCCAGGACCCGGCGTACGTTCGCCCGCGGCCTGCTCGTCGGCACCGGCCTCACGCACCTGGCCGTGGCGGCACCTCGGTCCCGGCTGGCGACGTGGTGGTCTGGGCGGCGGCGGTCAGCGTGGCGTGCACCCGGCGACGACCGCGGCCCTCGGCGGTCGGCCCCGGGCCGACTGACCCGCCCCATCGGCTCACTCGTCGTCGTCGAGCCGCGCCAGCCAGGTGGCCAGACGCTCGACCGGCACCTCGAACTCGGGGTTGAGGTCGACGAACGTACGCAGCTGCTCGGCGAGCCAGGCGAGGGACACCTCCTCGTCGCCCCGCCTGGACTCCAGCTCCTCGATGCCCCGGTCGGTGAAGTACACCCGTCACTCCGCGTCGCTCAGGGCCGCCTTGATGAGGGCGGCCTGCTGGATCTCGTGCACCTTGTGCGACCCGACCGACGGCGCCGACGCGGCGGGCCGGGCGTACTGGGTCATCACGAGGTCGTAGTCGGGCAGGTGCTTGCGCACCTCGTCGGCCAGGTAGAGCTTCATGAACCACCAGGCGCCCTGGTTCCACGGCTCGTCCTGCACGTAGCGCACGTCGGTGACGTGGCGGTAGCGGTCGAGCTCGACCGCCAGCTCCTTGGCCGGGGTGGGGTAGAGCCGCTCGAGGGTGACGATGGCGACCTTGCCCTCCAGGCCCATCTGCCGGCGAGCCTCGTACAGCTCCCACCGGATCTTGCCCGAGCACAGGAGCAGCCGCTCGACCTGCGACGGGTCGGTGATGGTGGGGTCGCCCATCGCCGGCTGCCACCGGCCGCCGGTGAACTCGTCAGGCATCGACACGGCGAGCTTGCTGCGCAGCATCGACTTCGGGGTGGCGATGACGAGCGGGCGGTGCCAGTTCACGTACGCGTGGGTGCGCAGCAGGTGGAAGTAGCTGGCCGGCGTCGACGGCTGGCACACGGCCAGGGCCCCTTCGGAGCACAGCTGCAGCCACCGCTCGATGCGGGCCGACGAGTGGTCGGGACCCTGCCCCTCGTAGCCGTGGGGGAGCAGCAGCACCACGCCGGACTTCTGGGTCCACTTGGCGTTGCCCGACGAGATGAACTCGTCGGCGATCGTCTGCGCCCCGTTGGCGAAGTCGCCGAACTGGCCCTCCCACAGCACCAGCGCCTCGGGGGCCGCGACGGAGTAGCCGTACTCGAAGCCCATCACCGCGTACTCGCTCAGCAGCGAGTCCCACACCTGGAAGCTGGCCTGGTCGGGGCTGAGGTGGCGCAGCGGCAGGAACACGTCGTTGGTGCGCCGGTCGACCACCGCGGCGAACCGCTGCGAGAACGTGCCGCGGCGCGAGTCCTGCCCGGTGAGCCGTACGGGACGACCCTCCATCAGCAGCGAGCCGAACGCCAGCAGCTCGGCGGTGGCCCAGTCGATGGGGCCCCGGCGGATCGACTCGGCGCGCCGCTCCAGCTGCGGCATCACCTTGGGGTGCACCGTGAAGTCGGCGGGCAGCGCCACGTGCGCGGCGGCGATCCGCTCCATCTGCTCGGCCGTGATCGACGTGCCCCGGTCGGCGCCCAGCTTCTTGGGGTAGTAGGGGACCTTGCGGTACTCCTCGTCCTCCGCCTGCTCGGTGGTGATCTCGCGCACCTCGCGGAACACCGTCTCGAGCCGGTCACGGAACCGGGCCAGCACCTCCTCGGCGTCGTCGGTGGAGATGTCGCCGCGGCCGATGAGGGCCTCGGTGTAGAGCCGGCGCACCGACCGCTTCTGCTCGATGAGGTCGTACATCAACGGCTGGGTGAAGCTCGGGTCGTCGCCCTCGTTGTGGCCGCGGCGGCGGTAGCAGACAAGGTCGATCACGACGTCCTTGGCGAACCGCTGCCGGAACTCGAACGCGAGGCGGGCCACCCGCACGCACGCGTCCGCGTCGTCGCCGTTGACGTGGAAGACCGGCGCCTGGATGACCTTGGCCACGTCGGTGCAGTAGGTCGACGAGCGCGACTCCCACGGGGCGGTGGTGAACCCGACCTGGTTGTTCACCACGAGATGGATCGTGCCGCCCGTACGGTAGCCGCGCAGCTGCGACATCTGCAGCGTCTCGTAGACCACGCCCTGCCCGGCGAACGCGGCGTCGCCGTGCAGCAGGATCGGCAGCACGGGGAACGGCAGCGCGCTGTCGGACCGGTCCTGCTTGGCGCGGGCGATGCCCTCGACCACCGGGTCGACCGCCTCCAGGTGCGACGGGTTGGCCGCCACGGAGGTGCGGATCACCGCGCCGCTCAGCGCCGTGAACTCGCCCTCGGCGCCCAGGTGGTACTTGACGTCGCCGGTGCCTTGGAGGGCGTCGGGGTCCATGCGGCCCTCGAACTCGCGGAAGATCTGCCCGTACGACTTGCCCACGATGTTGGCCAGCACGTTGAGCCGGCCCCGGTGCGGCATGCCGATGCACACCTCGTCGAGGCCGGCGTCGGCGGCCTGGTCGCAGATCTCGTCGAGCGCCACCATGACCGACTCGCCGCCCTCGAGCGAGAACCGCTTCTGGCCGACGAACTTGGTCTGCAGGAACGTCTCGAAGATCTCGGCCTCGTTGAGCCGGTCGAGGATCCGCATGTGCTCGGGATGGGTGAGGGTCTGCTGGCCGTGCTCGAGACGCTGCTGCAGCCAGAGCCGCTGCTCCACGTCCTCGATGTGCATGTACTCCACGCCCACGGTGCGGCAGTAGGCGTCGCGCAGCAGCTCGAGGATCTCGCGCAGCGGCAGCCGCCGCGACCGCTCGCCGCCGAGGGTGCCCACCGGGAACTTGCGGTCGAGGTCCCAGATCGTGAGGCCGTGGGTGGCGAGCTCGAGGTCGGGGTGGGTGCGCAGGTGGTAGCTCAGCGGGTCGATGTCGGCCATGAGGTGGCCGAGCTCGCGGTAGGAGTTGATGAGCTCGATGACCCGCGCCTGCTTGTCGACGGCGCTGGGGTCGTCGACGTACTCGTCCACGCCCCACGTGAGGGGGGCGTACGGGATGCGCAGCGACGTGAACACCTCGCGGAAGTGGTCCCGCTCACCACGGATGAGCTGCTCGAGCACCTTCAGGAACTCGCCCGACTGGGCGCCCTGGATGACGCGGTGGTCGTAGGTGGAGGTGAGCGTGGTCACCGGCGACACGCCCAGCTCGTTGAGCCGCTCGGGGGAGGCGCCGAGGAAGCCGGCGGCGTAACCGATGGACCCGACCCCGAGGATCAGGCCCTGGCCGGGCATCAGACGGGGGATCGAGTGGTTGGTGCCGATCCCGCCCGGGTTGGTGAGGGTCGCCGTGGTGCCCTGGAAGTCCTCGACGGTGAGCGCGCCGTCGCGCGCCTTGCGCACCACGGCCTCGTAGGCCTGCCAGAACTGGTGGAAGTCCATCGCCTCGGCGCCCTTGATGGTGGGCACGAGCAGCTGGCGGGTGCCGTCGGGCTTCGGCATGTCGATGGCCAGGCCCAGGTTGATCTGGGCGTGCTCCACGACGGTGGGCTTGCCGTCGACCTCCTCGTACGACACGTTCATCGCCGGCACCGCCTTGAGCGCCTGCACCATGGCGTAGGCGATGAGGTGGGTGTAGGACACCTTGCCGCCGGTGGTACGCCGCAGGTGGTTGTTGATCATGGTGCGCAGGTCGATGACGAGCTTCATGGGCACCGTGCGCACCGAGGTGGCGGTGGGCAGCCCCAGCGACTGCTCCATGTTCCTGGCCGTCCGCAGCGGCGCGCCCCGCAGCGTCGTACGGGTGGGCTCGGCCGCGACCTTCGCGGTGGTGCGCGGCGGC
>JBHAES010000117.1:0-3075 GCA_041855725.1 Actinomycetota bacterium | reverse complement strand
CGGCGTACGGGCCGACGACGCCGCCCTCGCCCTGTTCTCCACCTACCTCGTGCACCTCGTGGCCTGGACCCTCGACGTCTCCTCGCCCGACCCCCACGCCCCCGACGACGCCGGCCGACCCGCGGCCGGTGCCGCCCCTCGCGAGACCGTCCCGGACGACGCCGCCGCTCCCGCCGACCACGCCCGCCCGGTCCGGCCCCTCGGCGAGCGGCTGCGCGCGGCGCTCGACCTCGTGCTCGCCGGGCTGACCTCGCCCACGCAGCCATGACGACCTCACCGCGGCCAGCCCCCAGCCGGCATCGTGCGTACGGGCCCCGGCCCGACAAGGGCGTACGCGCATGGTGAGCCGAGCGGCGACGCTGGTGGCGGTGACGTCGGGCGGGTTCGCGTCGGCGGTCATGCAGACGGTGCTCGCGACGGCGACGCCGCGGGTGGTGGCCGAGCTGGGCGACCCGGTGCTCTACCCGTGGGTCGCGGGCGGCTACCTGCTCGCGTCGGCGCTGACGATCCCGGTGTCGGGGCAGTACGCCGACCGCCTCGGCCCGCGACGGGTGCTGGCCGTCGGCTCGGCGACGTACCTGGCGGCGACCGTGCTCGTGGCGCTCGCCCCGACCATGCCCGCGCTGGTGGCGGCCCGGGTGCTGCAGGGCGTGGGGGCGGGGGCGGTGGTGCCCGCCGGGCTGGCCGCGGTGGGGCTGCTGTTCGACGAGGCCGAGCGGGGCCGGGCCGTCGGGCTGCTCGGCGGGGTGCAGCTGGTGGCGCAGGTCGTGGGCCCGCTGTGGGGCGGGTGGGCGGCTGACGGCCCCGGTTGGCGGTGGGGCCTGGTCGCCGCCGTCCCGGTGCTGCTCGGGGGGCTGGTCGCGGCCCGGGGCGTGCCGACCGCGGCCGCGCCGCCCCGGTGGTGGCGGGTGCGCCCGCTGGACCCGTTCCGGCTGCTGCGCGGTCCGCTGGCGGTGCCGGTCGCCGGGGCGGTGCTCGTGGGGGCGGTCACGATGGCGCTCCTCACGTACGTGCCCCTCGCCCTCCAGGACCGCCACGGCGGGTCGGCGTCGGCGACGGGTCGTACGCTCGTGGCGCTGCTGGTGGCGGCCGCCGTGGGGCTCCTGGCCGCGGGACGGCTCGCAAGGTACCGGTGGGTGCCGCTGGCCGGCTGGGCGCTGACCGTCACGGGCGCCGCCACGGTGGCCGCGGTCGGCGCCGCGCCGGGGGTGGTCGTGGTGGTGGGGCTGGCGCTGGTCGGGGTCGGCAGCGGCGCCCTCGTACCGCTGCTCCTGCTGCAGGCGCAGGCGGTGTCCGGCCGCGACACCCTCGCCCAGGCCTCCGGCCTCGTGCAGCTGGGCCGCACCGCCGGGCCCGCCGTCGCCGTGCCGCTGCTCGGCGGCTGGCTCGTGACCGGCTGGCCGCTGCCCACCTCGCTCGACGCCCTGCTGTGGAGCGTCGTCGCCGTCGCCGCCGCGGGCCTCGGGCTCGCCCTCGCCCGACCGGCGCCGCGATGAGTGGGCGCGCGACCGCGGCGGACGCGGATCGAGGCCGGGGCCCGTCGACCGGGAGGCGGGCGACCGGGTCTCGGGGCTCGACGCGGGGCGCGGCGAGGTGGTTCGTACGGACAGCGACGAAGGAGGTCTCGATGATCGTGACGCTGGAGCAGGTCCGCCTGGGCGACCTGGCGTCGGTGGGTGGCAAGGCGGCGAACCTGGGCGAGACGATCGCTGCGGGGCTGCCGGTGCCGCCCGGGTTCGTGGTGGCCGCCGCCACCTACCGGGCCGCGGTCACGCCCGTCTGGGACGCCGTCGCCGCCGCGCTGGCCGCGGGCGACCACGGCACGGTGCGGCACCTCGTCGCGACCGCCCCCGTGCCCGACGGGCTGGCCGACGCGCTCCCCGCCGGGCTCGCCGGGCTGGGGGACGGGCCGGTCGCCGTACGGTCGTCGGCCACCGCCGAGGACCTCGCCGAGGCGTCGTTCGCGGGTCAGCAGCAGACGTTCCTCGGGGTGGTGGGGGCCGCGGCGGTGCTGGCGGCGGTCCGGCGGTGCTGGGCCTCGGCGTGGGCCGACCACGCCATCGCCTACCGCGACCGGCAGGGCATCGACCACGCCACGGTCGATCTCGCGGTGGTGGTGCAGCGGCTGGTGCCCGCCGACACCGCCGGGGTGCTGTTCACCCGCGACCCGGTGTCGGGGCGGGCCGGCACCAGCCTTGTCGACGCCTCGTACGGGCTCGGCGAGTCGGTGGTGTCGGGCCTGGTGACCCCCGACTCGTACGCGGTGCGCGGCGACGAGGTGGTGGAGCGTCGGCTCGGCACGAAGCAGACCCGCACCGACCTGCGCGCCGCAACCGACCCGACAGACCGGGACGACCTCCCGGTAGACCTGGCGGCCGACCCGTCGACCGAGCCGTCGGCGGGCGGCACCGACGACGCCACGCTCGGGCGGGGCACGGTGGCGACCCCCGTCCCCGCGCCGGACCAGGCCCGCCTCTGCCTCACCGACGCCCAGGTGCTGCGGGTGGCCGCGCTGGGCCGGCAGGTGGAAGCCGCGTACGGCCGGGGCATGGACGTGGAGTGGGCCTTCGAGGGCGACCGGCTCTGGCTGCTGCAGGCACGACCCATCACCACGCCGACGGCCGGCCTGCACCCCGGCGACCCGGCCGAGGCCGACAGCCCCACACGGAGTGAGAGCCTCAGCGGGAGGCGCACCGGCAGCGGTGACCGCACCAGGAGCGGGAGGCTCAACGGGAGCGAGAGCTCCAGCGGGAGTGAGAGCGCCACCGGGACCTGCAGCCCTGCCGGAGCCGGCTGGCCTCCTGGGGCTGACGACCCGACCGGAGCCGGCTCGGCCGCCGCCGCGCGCCGGCAGGCGTCGCGGCTCAGCCGCTGGCTGCACGACGACCTGGTGGAGCACTTCCCGGCGCCGTACCCGCTCGACCTGGCGGTGGTCACCCTCGCCGTCCGGACGCTGCTGGCCGCCGCGGCCACCGGGGGCGTGACCGTCGCCGACCCCGACCGCGTGGTCACCGTGGACGACGGCGGCATCGCCCAGGTCGCCTACCCGCAGGTGTCGCTGGGCGGCGTGGCGCG
>JBHAES010000116.1:0-3053 GCA_041855725.1 Actinomycetota bacterium | reverse complement strand
CTCGCTGTGCGTCGCCGAGGGGGTGGCCACGCCGCCTGCGGCGGCACCCGACCCGGCGCCCACGCCACCGGAGCGGTTCTCGTCGGCGCTGGCGCGTCTGGTGACCGACGAGCAGCCCGCCGGCGGGGGCGTCGTCGAGGAGCAGGTGGCCGAGGCGCTCGGCTGGGTCGCCGCGGCCGGGTGGCGGCTGCCGGAGCGGCTGCTCGTGCCCGTCCTCACCCTCACCCGGCGGCCGAAGGTGGCGCAGGCGGTGGGCCCGGTGCTCGGCGAGCGGGGCCGCTGGCTCGTCGCCCACCACCTGGACTGGTCGGCGGCCGTGAGCGGGGCGGCGCCCGTGCCCGACGACGAGCCGCTCGACGAGCGCACCTGGCACGAGGGCGTGACGCGGGAGCGGCTCGCCCACCTGACCCGGTTGCGGCGCCGCGACCCCGACGCCGCCCGCGCCCTGGTCGAGGCAACGTGGAAGCAGGACTCGGCGGCCGACCGGGCCGCGTTCGTCGCGGTGGTGGCGGCCCAGCCCACGCCCGCCGACCTGCCGTTCCTCGAGACCGCGCTCGCCGACCGGTCCACGAAGGTCGCGGCCGCCGCCCGTGAGGCGCTGCTCCTGCTGCCTGGCTCCGTCCTCGTGGAGCGCATGCGGGCCCGCGCCCGGCAGGCGGTGCTCGTCGAGCCCGGCCGGCAGGGGGTGCTGGGCCTCGGCCGCTCCGGGCCACGCGTCCGGTTCGAGGCGCCGCCCGACGCGGGCGACGACCCCGACGCGACCCGCGACGGCCTCATCGAGCCCACCTGGGCGAAGGCGGCCGGCGAGAACCGGCTCAACGCCGTGGTGGCCGCGATCCCACCGGCCGAGTGGCCCGCGCTGGTGGGGGTGCCCGCCTCGGCGCTGCTGCAGGCCGAGGGCACGTGGAGCGTACGGGCCGGGCTCGCGGCGGCGGCCGAGCGGTGGCACGACCAGGCGCTCGCCGCCGACCTGGTGGCGGCCGGTGTCCGTACGGCCGGGGTGCTGGGCACCCTCGACCTCGACACGCTGGCACAGGTGCTCGACGGCCCCGACGCCGTGGTGCCCCACACGGTCGACAGCCTGGTCTCGTCGTGGCCCACCCCGTGGCCGGCCGAGGTGGCCCATCAGCTGAGCGGGTGGGTGCTGCGGCAGGCCCGCAGCCGCAAGGGCGGCGCGAGCACCGTGCCCGACGCCGTGTGGTCCCGGGCCGCCACCGCCGTGCCGGTGCTCCACGCCCGCGGCTGGGCGCAGCGGCTGCGCGACGTCGCCGCCGACGCGGAGCTGTCGCCCCACCTGCAGCGCCGCATCCGGGCCGCCGCCGCCACCCTCACGCTGCGCGCCGCCATGTACGACGACGCCCGCGCCCACATCGAGCGTCGTACGGGGGCCGGCTCGTGACCGCCGCCCTGTGGGGGACCACCGGCCGTGGGCGCCCACCCGCCTCGCACACCCATCTGGAGGACCGATGACCGAGACCCTGCTCCGTCCGCACGCCGAGCAGCAGTTCGCCCACGAGCTGGCGCTGCTGGCCGAGCACGACGACCGGCCCCGCCCGCACTCGTGGCGGCTGTCGCCGTGGGCCGTGGTGACCTATGTGATGGGTGGCACGGTCGCGGGCGAGGTCATCACCCCGAAGTACGTGGGCAGCCGGCGCCTCATGGAGACCGCGGTCGCCACCCTCGCCACCGACCGGGCGCTGCTGCTGCTGGGCGTGCCGGGCACGGCGAAGTCGTGGGTGTCGGAGCACCTGGCGGCGGCGATCTGCGGCAGGTCGACCCTGCTGGTGCAGGGCACCGCCGGCACCGCCGAGGAGGCGGTGCGCTACGGGTGGAACTACGCGCGGCTGCTGGCCGAGGGGCCCTCCGAGGCGGCGCTCGTGCCGTCCCCGGTGATGGTGGCGATGAAGGAGGGCGCCCTGGCCCGCATCGAGGAGCTGACCCGCATCCCCTCCGACGTGCAGGACGCGCTCATCACCGTGCTGTCGGAGAAGTCGCTGCCCGTGCCCGAGCTGGGCTCCGAGGTGCAGGCCCGCGCCGGGTTCAACGTGATCGCCACCGCCAACGACCGCGACCGCGGCGTCAACGACCTGTCGTCGGCGCTGCGGCGCCGCTTCAACACGGTGGTGCTGCCGCTGCCCACCTCCGCCGAGGAGGAGGTGCAGATCGTCACCAAGCGGGTCGCCGAGCTGGGCCGTACGCTGCAGCTGCCGAGCGCCGAGGGCGCCGAGCACGAGATCCGCCGGGTGGTGTCGATCTTCCGCGAGCTGCGCCGGGGCGTCACCGAGGACGGCAAGACCACCCTCAAGACGCCGTCGGGCACCCTGTCGACCGCCGAGGCGATCTCGGTGGTCACCAACGGGCTCGCGCTGGCAGCCCACTTCGGCGACGGCGTGCTGCGGGCCGGCGACGTCGCCGCCGGGATCCGCGGCGCCGTGGTGAAGGACCCGGTCGCCGACGCCACCGTGTGGGCCGAGTACCTGGAGACCGTGGTGCGCGACCGGTCCGACTGGAAGGACTTCTACCGCGCCGCCAGGGCCGAGCGGTGACCAGGGTGCCACCGGCGGACGCCGGGCCGCCGCGCGTCCAGGCCGGGTCGCCGTCGCAGGCCCCGAGGGCCGGGTCGCTGCTGCGCCGGGCCGGGTCACCGGGCGTCCGAGCCCGGTCGCTGCAGGGTCAGGTCCGCTCGCCGCTGACCCGGTCCCGGGGCCTGGAGACCGGGTCGCCACGGGCCGGGTCACCGCGAGTCGCCCCTGTGCCACCGCGCGCCGAGGCCACGACACGGCCAGCCGGGTCATCCCGAGCCAGGCCGCAGCGGGTGGGGGCCGGGTCGCGACGGCCGTCACGAGCCCTGCCGTTGCGGTCCGGTGCGCCGTGGGTCGCGCCCGCCGGGTCCCCCGGGTCGGCTGGTCCCGTCGCGTCCGCCCTCGCCGTGGCGGCCGCCGTGCCCGCCGCGGCCTCGCCTGCCGCGGCCGCGCCGTACGAGCGGCTCGACCACCCGACCGTCACGCTCCCGCCGGCTGGGGGCCCATCGACGCGGGGCCACGGCTGACGAT
>JBHAES010000115.1:0-3583 GCA_041855725.1 Actinomycetota bacterium | reverse complement strand
GTGGTGACGACCCGTTCGTCGGTCGACGACGGCGAGACGAGGAAGACGCGGTCGAGGCCGTGGTCGTCGGCGGCCCGGATCCACGCGTCCCCCTCGTCGGGGGTGAGGTCGGGGGTGATGAGACCAGCTCCCCCGGCGGCGGCGAGGTCGCGGGCGAACCGGTCGACGCCGTAGCGCTCGACGAGGTTCCAGTACGTCATCACCAGGGCGGGCACGCCGGTTGCCGACACGGCCTCGGCGGCGGCGAAGACGTCGCGCGTCCGGACGCCCCGCTGCAGCGCTGCGGTTCCGGAGCGCTGCACCGCGACCCCGTCCATCATGGGGTCGCTGTAGGGCAGGCCGATCTCGACGGCGTCGGCCCCCGCCTCGACGACGGCGGTCATCGCCTCGATGGAGGTGGGCACGTCGGGGAAGCCGAGCGTGAGGTAGGCGACCAGCGCGCCGCGGCCCTCGGCGGCCGCCTTCGCGTAGGCCCCGCCGGAGCGCCCGAGCCGGCTCTCGTCGAAGGTCATGTCACTCCCCCGTGGTCTTGTCGGCCGACCCGTCGATGCCGAACCACCGGGTGGCGGTGTCGACGTCCTTGTCGCCGCGGCCCGACAGCGACACGAGCAGCAGCGGTTCGGCGTCGGGCTGCTCGGCCGCCAGCCGCCGGCCCAGCCGCATCGCACCGGCGATGGCGTGGGCGGACTCGATGGCCGGCATGATGCCCTCGGTGCGCGACAGCAGCCGGAACGCCGCCATGGCCTCGGCGTCGGTGACCGGTTCGTACGTGGCCCGCCCGGTGCGGGCCAGCCAGGCGTGCTCGGGGCCGACGCCCGGGTAGTCGAGGCCTGCCGAGATCGAGTGCGACTCGCGGGTCTGCCCGTCGGCGTCCTGCAGCACGTAGGTGCGCATGCCGTGGAGCACCCCCACCTCGTGCTCGGTGACGGTGGCGGCGTGGCGGCCCGTCTCGTAGCCGTCGCCGCCGGCCTCCAGCCCGTGCAGCGCCACCGTCGCATCACCGATGAAGTCGGCGAAGATCCCCATGGCGTTGGAGCCGCCGCCCACGCAGGCCAGCACCGCGTCGGGCAGCCGGCCGTAGCGCTCGAGCACCTGGGCGCGCGCCTCGGTGGAGATGACCCGCTGGAGCTCGCGCACCAGCCAGGGGAACGGGTGGGGCCCGCCGACGGTGCCGATGAGGTAGTGGGTGTGGTCGACGGAGGCGACCCAGTCGCGCATGGCCTCGGTCATGGCGTCCTTGAGGGTGCGCGAGCCCGACCCGACGGCGACGACCTCGGCGCCGAGCAGCTGCATCCGGGCCACGTTGAGGGCTTGGCGCCGGGTGTCGACCTCGCCCATGTAGACGGTGCACTCGAGGCCGAACAGGGCGGCCGCGGTGGCCGCTGCGACGCCGTGCTGGCCGGCGCCGGTCTCGGCGATGACGCGGGTCTTCCCCATGCGCCGGGTGAGCAGCGCCTGGCCGAGGACGTTGTTGATCTTGTGGGAGCCGGTGTGGTTGAGGTCCTCGCGCTTGAGCAGCACCCGGGCGTTGCCGCAGTGCTGCGAGAACCGGGTCGCCTCGGTGAGGGGGGTGGGTCGGCCGGTGCAGTCGCGGCGCAGCCGGTCCAGCTCGGCGTGGAAGGCCGGGTCGGCCTGCGCGGCGCGGAACTCCTGCTCCAGCTGGGCGAGGGCCGCGAACAGGGCCTCGGGCACGAACCGCCCGCCGAACTCCTCGAAGTGGCCGGCAGGGTCGGGCAGCCCGGTGCCGGGTCGGCCTGGAGCGGTCATGCGGGCTTCCTCCACGGTGGCTCGGGTGCTGGTCGTCCTGCCGGCGGTCAACGCCGCCGGTAGGACGCGAGACTACCCGCGGCCACCATGTCGGCCACGCCGCGTACCGGCGCGTGGTCCTTCACGAGGGCCTCGCCCACGAGCACGGCGTCGGCACCGGCCGCGGCGGCCCGGGCGGCGTCGTCGGGGCAGCCGATGCCCGACTCGCAGACCCGCACCACGTCGTCGGGCACGAGGGTGACGAGCCGCTCGAACGTCGTCGGGTCGACCTCCAGCGTGGTGAGGTCGCGGTTGTTGACGCCGAGCAGGGTGGCCCCGACGTCGAGGGCGCGGCGCGTCTCGGCTGCGGTGTGCACCTCGACGAGGCAGGTCATGCCGAGCTGTTCGGCCTCACGCTTGAGGCCGGTGAGGGTGGCGTCGTCGAGGGCCGCCACGATGAGCAGCACCAGGTCGGCGCCGTGAGCCCTGGCCTCCCACACCTGGTAGCGGTCGACGGTGAAGTCCTTGCGCAGCACGGGCAGGTCGACCCTGGCCCGCACCGCGTCGAGGTCGGCGAGGGACCCGCCGAAGCGGCGCTGCTCGGTGAGCACCGAGACGGCGGCGGCCCCGCCCTCCTCGTAGGCGGCGGCGAGCCCGGCCGGCTCGGGGATGTCGGCCAGGTGACCCTTCGACGGCGACGCCCGCTTGACCTCGGCGATCACCGACAGCCGGTCGTCGCGGAACGCCGGCATCGGGTCGCGTACCGGCTCGGCGGCGGCGCAGGCACGCTCCAGGTCGTCGTACGACACCTGCGCCATGCGGCCCTCCAGGTCGGCGCGGACCCCGGCGACGATCCCGTCGAGCACCGAGGTGCTCATGCGAGCCGCTCGCCCCGGTAGCCGATCCCCTCGCCGTAGCCGAGGCGGCGCAGCACCACGGTGAGCCAGCGAGGGCTGCCGCCGGCCAGCACGAGGAACGCGACGACGGACCCGGCGAGCGTGCCCATCGACCCGACCCAGGCCGCCGGCGAGCGGCCGTGGTGGTAGGCCCTCGGGGTGCGCCGGTAGGTGGGCTGGGTCTGCTGCGACGGCAGCGGTGCGGGAGCCATGGGCGGGTCCTTCCTGGTCGCCGGTGTGGCCTTATTCAACCCCAAGCCGGCGGCTCGTGCGAGCGGGGTGGGCCCTCGGCTCAGGCGAGGCGGCGCACGGCGTTGGCGGCCTGGACTGCCCGCAGCACGGCGGCGGCCTTGTTCGTGATCTCGGCGTCCTCGGACTCGGGCACCGAGTCGGCCACGACGCCGGCACCGGACTGCACGTAGGCGGTGCCGTCCTTGAGCAGGGCGGTCCGGATGGCGATGGCGGTGTCGGCGTTCCCGGCGAAGTCGAAGTAGCCGACCGCTCCCCCGTACAGCCCGCGCCGGGTCTGCTCGAGGGTGTCGATGATCTCCATGGCCCGCACCTTCGGGGCTCCCGAGAGGGTGCCGGCCGGGAAGCAGGCGAGGGTGGCGTCGAGGGCGGTGGTGCCGGGGGCGAGGGTGCCGGTGACGACCGCCTCCAGGTGCATCACGTGCGAGTAGCGGCGGACCCGCATGAACTCCAGCACCCGGACGGTGCCGGGCCGGCAGACCCGGCCCAGGTCGTTGCGGCCGAGGTCGACCAGCATGACATGCTCGGCGGCCTCCTTCTCGTCGGCGAGCAGCTCGGCCTCGAGGGCGGCGTCGGCCGCCTCGTCGGCGCCGCGCGGCTTGGTGCCGGCGATCGGGTGCATGGTGGCGACCCCGTCGCGGACGGTGACCAGCGCCTCGGGGGAGGAGCCGACCACGGCGACGTCGTCGAGG
>JBHAES010000114.1:0-8470 GCA_041855725.1 Actinomycetota bacterium | reverse complement strand
TTCTTCCAGGACACCCGCCGCCGCGAGGCCGCGCTGCGCGAGCGGGACCTGCACTTCGTCGGCGCCGGCATCTCCGGCGGCGAGACCGGGGCCCTCGAGGGTCCGTCGATCATGCCGGGCGGCTCGCCCCACTCGTACCACCACGTGGGCACGATGCTCGAGGACGTGTCGGCGAAGGTCGGCGACGAGCCGTGCTGCACCTACATCGGCACCGACGGCGCGGGCCACTTCGTGAAGATGGTGCACAACGGCATCGAGTACGCCGACATGCAGTTCATCGGCGAGGCCTACCAGCTGCTGCAGGGCATCGGGCTCACCGCCGCCGAGGCCGCCGACGTGTTCGCCACCTGGAACACCGGCGACCTCGACTCGTACCTGATCGAGATCACGTCCGAGGTGCTGCGCCAGGTCGACGCCGAGACCGGCACGCCGCTGGTCGACCTGATCGTCGACGCGGCCGGCATGAAGGGCACCGGCACGTGGACGGTGCAGGAGGCCCTCAACCTGGGCGTGCCGGCGGCCGCGATCGCCGAGTCGGTCTTCGCCCGCGCCCTGTCGAGCTCGCCCGGCCTGCGCACCGCCGCCCAGGCCGCCCTCGAGGGCCCCGACCGGACCGTGTCTGTCGACGACCGGCAGGCGTTCGTCGACGACGTGCGCCAGGCGCTGTGGTGCACCAAGGTCGTCGCGTACGCGCAGGGCCTGCACCTCATCAAGGTCGCCGGGCAGGACTACGGCTGGGACATCGACGTGGCCGCCTGCGCCCGGATCTGGCGGGCCGGCTGCATCATCCGCGCCAAGCTGCTCGACCGCATCAGCAACGAGTACGCGGCCGGGAACCTCGAGACCCTGCTGGAGGCACCGTCGATCCGGGCCGAGCTGGCCGCGGCCGGGCCCGCGTGGCGCCGCGTGGTGGCGAAGGCGGTCGAGGCCGGTGTCCCGATCCCCGGCTTCTCGTCGGCGCTGGCCTACTACGACATGGCGCGCGCGCCGCGCACGAACGCCGCCCTCACCCAGGGCCTGCGCGACTTCTTCGGCTCCCACACCTACCGCCGCATCGACAAGGAGGGCACGTTCCACACCCTCTGGTCCGGCGACCGCACCGAGGTGGCGGCCGAGGACACGCACTGAACGGCCGGCCGAGTCGGCCGGACCCTGGCACGACGGGGGTCGTCCCACCGGGCGGCCCCCGTCGTGCGTCAGCCGCCCTGGGCCCCTCGGCCGTCCCCCGCCCGGTCCTGGCAGGGTCGCACGCCCCGGCGTCCCTGTCCCGCCACGCCCACCCGCAGGCTCCAGGTGTCGGCGCGGGCCGCTACCGTACGTGACATGCTCGCCGCGCGACTCGCCGACCACGACTGGTGGCGCACCGCTGTCGTCTACCAGGTCTACCCGCGCTCGTTCGCCGACGGTGACGGCGACGGCACCGGCGACCTGCGGGGCATGACCGAGCGGCTGCCCTACCTGGCAGCCCTGGGGGTCGACGCGGTGTGGGTGAGCCCGTGGTACCCGTCGCCGCTGGCCGACGGCGGCTACGACGTCGCCGACTACTGCGACATCGACCCGCGCTACGGCACCCTCGCCGACGCCGACGCGTTCGTCGCGGCGGCCCACCGGCTGGGGCTGCGGGTGATGGTCGACCTCGTGCCGAACCACTGCTCGGTCGACCACCCGTTGTTCCGGGCCGCGCTGGCCGCCGGCCCGGGCTCGCCCGAGCGTGACCTGTTCCTCTTCCGGGACGGCAAGGGGCCCGACGGGTCGCTGCCCCCCACCAACTGGGGCTCCCTGTTCGGCGGGTCGGCCTGGGAGCAGGTGGTGGAGGCCGACGGCCGCCCCGGCCAGTGGTACTGCCACATGTTCGCCCCCGAGCAGCCCGACTGGAACTGGGAGCACCCGCAGGTGGCGGCCATGTTCGACGACGTGCTGCGGTTCTGGTTCGACCGCGGCATCGACGGGTTCCGCATCGACGTGGCCGACTCGATGGCGAAGGACCAGGCGTTCCCCGACACCCCCGTCGACCCCCGGACGGGGCACGGCACGTGGCGCAAGTCGCCCGACTCCCCGTTCTGGGACCAGCCCGGCGTGCAGGTGATCCACCGCCGGTGGCGCGCCATCGCCGACTCGTACGCCGACTCCGCCCTCGGCCCCCGGGTGTTCGTCTCCGAGGCGCACCTGGAGCCCTCGTCGCGGCTGGTGTCGTACGTGGCGCCGGGCCGGCTCCACACCACGTTCAACTTCGACCACCTGTGGTGCGCCTGGCACGCGGGCTCGCTGCGCTGCATGATCGACCACACCCTCGCGGCGCACGCCGAGGTGGGTGCGCCTGCCACCTGGGTGCTCGGCAACCACGACGTGACCCGTCCGGTGAGCCGCTACGGCAAGGCCGAGACGGGCTGGCGGTTCACCCCCGACGGCGTCGACACCGCCACCCAGCACTTCGCGGAGCACTACGCCGGGCTGCCGACCGACGTCGCGCTGGGGCGGCGGCGGGCCCGCGCGTCGGCGCTGCTGGCGTTCGCGCTCCCGGGCGTCGCCTACGTCTACCAGGGTGAGGAGCTGGGCCTGCCCGAGGTCGAGGACCTGCCGGACGAGGCGTTGCAGGACCCGCTGTGGGTCCGGTCGGGTCGCACCATCAAGGGCCGCGACGGCTGCCGGGTGCCGCTGCCGTGGCAGGGTGACGCGGCCCCGTACGGGTGGGGTCAGCCCACGTGGCTGCCGCAGCCCGACGACTGGGGACCCCTCACCGCCGCCTCGCAGGACGGCGACCCCACCAGCCACCTGGAGCTCTACCGGGCCGCGCTGCGACTGCGCCGCCAGCACCTCACGGGCGACCCGTCGGCCGGCATCACGTGGGACGACACCGGTGCCGACGTGCTCTCGTTCACGCGCCCGGGCGGGTTCCGGTGCCTGGTGAACCTGAGCGCTGAGCCGGTCCCCCGGCCCGCCGGCACCGTGCTGCTGGCGTCGTCGGAGCTGACCGCCGACGCCCAGGTGCCACCCGACACGACGGTCTGGCTGCTGGGCTGAGGGCTCGCCCGCGGGGTCGGGCCCGGGCGACCTTCCGCCGCCTGCTCTCACTCGCCGCCGCGCAGCGGTCCCGGGGGTCGGCGATGGTCCGGGCGCGAGCCAGCCGCCCGCTGCTGGAGGCGTACGGTGCGCGTCGCCCGCACCCCGGCGGCCGGCACCGGGTCAGCCGAGGGCGGCGAGCAGCAGGCTGCCGGCGGCGAGGGCCGAGGCCACGAGGGTGAGCCGTTCGAAGGTCGGCTGGCTGACCCGTCGGATCAGCAGCCGGCCCAGCAGGGTCCCCACGAGCACCACGGGGGCCAGGCAGCCGGTCAGCCACAGCGTCGAGGCGGGGAACAGCCCCAGCGCCGCCGAGAAGGGGGTCTTCGACGCGTTCACGAGCAGGAAGTACCAGGCCCCGGTGCCGATGAACGTGGCCTTGTCGACGCGGGCGGCCAGCAGGTACATCGCCATCACCGGCCCGGCCGCGTTGGCGGTCATCGTGGTGAACCCGGCGGCCACCCCCGTCGCGACCGCGTACGCAGGGTGGAGCGACCCCTCGCGCGGCGGCCGACGGCGCTGCCGCACCTGCATCGCCAGCATCACCAGCAGCATGAACCCGATGGCGGTACGCAGGGCCCCGTCGGAGACGACCCGCAGGAACACCGCCCCCAGCACCACGCCGGGGAGCACGGCCGGCAGCAGCCGGCGCAGCATGCGCCAGTCGGCGCTGCGGTGGTAGACCCGCACGGCGACCAGGTCACCGACGATGAGCAGCAGCAGCACCGCAGCCGTCGACTCCTTCGCCGGCATGGCGAGGGCGAACAGCGCCACCGACACCGCGCCGAGGCCCCCGACCGACGTCTTGGACACCCCGATCAGCAGCGCTGCCACCGCCACGGCCAGCACCGGCAGCGGGGCCAGGTCGAAGGGGAGCACGCCCAGACGCTACCCTCACCGCCCGACGCCCGACGCACCGCCCTCGCACGGTGGGGTCGGCCCGTGGCCCGCCGGGCCAGCCCTGTGACCTGGGCGGGTGGTGCGGACGCGTCGACGGGCTCAGCCGAGCCGGTAGGGGGCGAGGGCGTCGCGCCAGGGCTGGGGCACGGGCTTGGGGCGACCGGTGCCGTCGGCGCAGACGAGCACCGTGGCGGCGGTGGCGTAGACGGTGCCGGTGGCGGGGTCGCGCACCTCGGAGCAGAACGTGCTCGACGACGAGCCGGTGGCCGCCACCCCGGTGCGCACCTCGTACGGCTCGGCACGGAACGCGAGCTGGCTGCGGTACTCGATGTCCTGGCGCACGACGAGCCACATCGTGTCGGTGTCGGGGGTGAGCGACAGCTGGTCGATGGCCTCGGCCGCGATGGCCGAGAAGGCGATCCGGCCCTCCTGGACGTACTCGAAGAACTCCACGTTGTTGACGTGCCCGTACGAGTCGAGATCGCCCCACCGCACGCGCAGCGGGGTGCCGAGCGCCCGCTCGTCGACGGCCGGACGCGGCAGCGGGCGCAGCGGCTCGGCCGGCTCCACGCACGAGGTGAAGAAGGCGTGCTCGTCGGGGGTCAGCCGCCGGATCGACCCGGCCGCGAAGTCGAACGGCACCAGCCGGGTGCGGGCACGGGCGCAGACGACGCCGTCGTGGCGCACCTCGTAGCGGATCGTGAACTGGGCCCGCCGCACGTCGACGACCGACACGTCGACCTCGACGGGCGAGGTGGAGAACGCGATGGGGGCCACGAACTCCACCTGGTGGCCGAGCACGACGATGCCGCCGCCCAGCATGTGGGGCACCGGCGAGGACAGCATGAAGTCGGCGCGCGCCTCCTGCAGGTAGTCGAGGAACCTGGCGTTGTTGACGTGGCCCTGGGCGTCCATGTCGCCCCACCTCAGCGGCACCTCTACGCGCGTGCTCATGGGCCCGAGTCTGGCAGACCCGGCCGCGCGACCGCGGCGGGTGCTCGCCGTACGGTCCCTCGCGTACGGCGGTCACCGTACGGACGAGAGCGTCACGAGGCGTCGTCCTCGAAGAGGCTGTCGACGATCGCCTGGTGCGCTGCGACCACCGCGGCCCGCCGCAGCTTCATGTTGGGGGTGACGTCGCCGGTGTCGACGGTGAGCTCGTGGTCGAGGATGGCGTAGCGCTTGACGGTCTCCCAGCGCTCCAGCTTGCGGTTGGCTCGGGCCAGGAACCGGTCGATCGAGGTGCGCAGCTCGGGCAGCTGGGTGAGCTCGGCGTACGACTTGCCGGCGTGGCCGTGGTTCTCGCCCCACCGCTGCAGGGCGACCGGCTCCATCACGAGCAGCGCCCCGATGTACTTGTGGCCGTCGCCGACCGCCACCGCCTGCGTGATGTAGGGGATGTTGGCCACGAGCGCCCCCTCGACCTTCTGCGGCGCCACGTACTTGCCGCCGGAGGTCTTGAGCAGGTCCTTCTTGCGGTCGGTGATGCGCAGGTAGCCGTCGGCGTCGAGCTCGCCGATGTCGCCGGTGTGGAACCAGCCGTCGACGATCGCCTCGGCGGTCGCCTCCGGGTTGTTGTGGTAGCCGCGCATCACGAGCGGGCCGCGGACGAGCACCTCGCCGTCGTCGGCGATCCGGCGCTCCATGCCGGGGGTGACCGGGCCGACCGTGCCGAAGCGTGGCGTGGTCCAGCTGTTCACGAACGCGACCGCGCTGGTCTCGGTGAGGCCGTAGCCCTCGACGATGAGCAGCCCGGCGGCGTAGAACCACTCCTGGACCTGCCGCGACAGCTTCGCCGACCCCGACACCATGAAGCGCATGTTGCCGCCGAGCCGCTCCCGGAGCTTGCTGAACACGAGCCGGTCGGCGACCCGGTACTGCGCCGCCATGAGCGGCGGCAGCTTCTCGCCCCGCAGGCGGTACGGGTTGGAGTCGAGCCCCACCCGGAACGCCCACCGGGCGATGCGGCCCTTGACGCCCCGCGACGGCGTGCTCGTGAGCACGGCGGAGCGCACCTTCTCGAAGATGCGGGGGGCACCGCACATGAGGGTGGGCTTCACCACCGACAGGTTGGGCACGATCTTGTCGAGCCGGCCGTCGATCGCGGTGACGAACCCGTCCTGCACCTGCACCGACAGCAGGCACTTGCCGAACACGTGCGACAGCGGCAGCCACAGGTAGTGGACCTCGTCGATGGTGGTGAACCCGATCTCCTGGATCGCGACCGCCAGGTAGGTCCACGAGCCGTGCAGCAGCTCGACCCCCTTGGGCCGGCCGGTGGTGCCGGAGGTGTAGATGAGGGTGGCCAGGGTGTCGGGACCCGTGCCCGCGATGGCGTCGTCGACGCAGGTGGGGTGCTCGGCGAGGTAGGCCTTCCCCCGCTCCAGGAAGTCGTGCCACGACAGCACCCGCTCGCCCTGCGACTCGCCGTCGAACAGCACGATGCGCCCGACCTGCTCGTCGAGCTCGGGGTGCTTGAGCACCTTCTCGAGCTGCGCCACGTTCTCGACGAACAGCGCCTTCGTGTCGGAGTCGGTGAGGATGAACGCGACGTCCTCGTCGGTGGTGTTGGGGTAGACGGTCGTGGCTGCCAGCCCCGCGGCGTTGATCCCGAAGTCGGCCAGCGCCCACTCGACCCGGGTCGACGACGCGATCGCGACCCGCTGCTCGGGCTCCAGCCCCAGCGACAGGAGGGCCGCGGCCACCTGGTCGGCCAGCGCGGAGGTCTGCGCCCAGGTGAGCGAGTGCCACTGCTCGTCGGCGTCGGGGTAGCGGAAGGCGTCCCGGTCGGGGGTGTCGGCGGCGCGGCGGCGCAGCATCTCCCCGAGGGAGCTTGCGGTCCGGCTCAGGATGGTCTCGCGGTCGGTCATGTCCTCCCCTTCGCACCCGCCCCGGTGTGTGCGGTCTGCGCCGATCCTAGCGACGCCGTCTCGCGGCCAGGCAACCCGCCGACGCGGGGTCACCGCCCGCTGACGGCCCACCGGGGGGCGCATCGGGATCGATTACGATCAGCAGCATGGCAACCGACTTCGACCGCTGGCTGTCGGACGAGCAGCAGAGCGTCTGGCGGGCCTGGCTGCTGGGTTCTGCCCGCATCAACGAGTTCCTCGACGCGATGCTGCGTCCCCACGGCATCGATCTCGCCGAGTACGAGATCCTCGTGGTCCTCTCCGAGGCGCCCGGGCACCGGCTCCGGATGAGCGAGCTGGCCCAGGAGGTCCACCAGTCCCGGTCGCGCCTGACCCACACCATCGGCCGCATGGAGCGCATCGACGCGGTCCGCCGCGCCCCCAGCGAGGTCGACGGCCGAGGCGTCGTCGCCCAGCTCACCGACGAGGGCTACGCCCTCCTCGAACGCATCGCCCCCCACCACGTGGAGTCGGTGCGCAAGGTGTTCGTCGACGTCGTCGACCCCGACGACTACCTCGCCCTCGGCCGCGCCATGAAGGCCGTCCTCGCCAACGACCTCGGCTGACGCCGGCCACCCGGGCGTCGTACGCCTGCCCCAGACGAAACCCCTGGCCGGGCCGCGAGCCGGCGGCGTCACGGTGTTGGATGGTGGGGTGAGCGACGAGCGCCTCGACGACCTCCGGGCCCTGCTGGGCGGCCACGCCGCCTGCGTCTCCGCCACCCGCCTCGACCGGGCCCTCTACTCCTCCGACGCGTCGCTCTACCGGGTCGTGCCCCGGGCGGTGGCCCGGCCCCGCGCCACCGACGAGCTGCTCGCCGTGCTCGACGCCGCCCGGCGGGTGTCGCTGCCCGTCACCCCCCGCGGCGCGGGCACCTCGTGCGCCGGCAACGCCGTGGGACCGGGCCTGGTGGTCGACGTGTCACGGCTGCGTACGGTGCACGGGATCGACCCGGACGCGCGCACCGCCACCGTCGACCCCGGCGTGGTGCAGGAGTCGCTGCAGCGGGCCGCCGCCGGGTACGGGCTCAGGTTCGGGCCCGACCCGTCGACGTCGACCCGCTGCACCGTCGGCGGCATGGTCGGCAACAACGCGTGCGGGCCGCGGGCGCTCGGCTACGGCACCACCGCCGCCAACACCGTCGACGCCGAGGTGGTGACCGGCGCCGGCGAGGTCGTCACCCTCTCGCGGCCCGGCGCGGTGGGCGAGCGGCTCCAGGCGCTCGTCGACGCCCACCTCGGCACCGTGCGCACCGAGCTCGGCCGGTTCAGCCGCCAGGTCTCGGGCTACTCGCTCGAGCACCTGCTGCCCGAGCGGGGCCGCGACGTAGCCCGGTTCTTCGTCGGCACCGAGGGCACCCTCGGCGTCGCGACCCGGCTGACCGTACGGCTGGTCGCCGACCCTCAGCACCGGGTCACGGTGGCGCTGGGGTACGCGAGCATGGCCGAGGCGGCCGACGCGATGCCGGTGGTGCTGCCCTCGCGCCCCACGGCCTGCGAGGGGCTCGACCGGCGCATCGTCGACGTGGTGCGCCGCCGCCTGGGCGAGCGGGCCGTGCCACCGCTGCCTCGCGGCGACGGCTGGGTCTTCGTGGAGGTCTCCGG
>JBHAES010000113.1:0-3957 GCA_041855725.1 Actinomycetota bacterium | reverse complement strand
GGGCGCCGGTGCCGTACGCGGCGCTGAAGCCGTTCGACCCGGTGGCGGCGGCGTCGACCCTGCAGCTGAACTACTGGCTCTCGGCGCTGTTCGGGATCCTGCCGGCGCTGATCTTCTACGTGACCGAGAAGGACAAGCACCCGCTGCTCGACGCGCACCTCAAGGAGATCCTGAACCTCTGCATCACCCGGCTGGTCCTGGTGCCGCTGGTCGTCGTGCCGTTCGTCGGCTGGCTGCTGTTCATGCTGGGCCAGGTCGCGCTGCTCGTCGTGGGGATCGTCGGCGCCTCGCAGGGCTGCGACATGTTCCGCCGCGGCATGCCCTACCGCTTCCCGGTCGTGATCCGGTTCCTCACCTGACCCGGCCGACCCGGCCGACGCGGACCGCCGGGCCCCTGGTCGGCCCGGCCCGCGGCGGTCCGGGCGGGGCCGTCGACGCCGGCGGCGCTGGGTCGCTCGGCTACCCTTCCCGGGTGGACTGGGGTGAGGAGGTGCTGCGTCGGCTGCTGCCCGCGGCGGCGGGGCCGGGCCTCACGTGGCGGGAGCTGGCGGCGGTCGCCGGCGTGGCGCTGCTGCTGGTGTCGGTGGGCCCGCTGTGGCGGGTGGTGCGGCTCGGGGTGACGCTCGTGCACGAGCTGGGCCACGCGTTCACCGGGATCCTGTGCGGGCGCCGGTTCACCGGGTTCGTGCTGCGGGCCGACATGTCCGGGCACGCGGTGACCTCCGGGCCGACCCGCGGGCTCGGGCTGACGCTCACCACGTGGGCGGGCTACCCCGCGCCGGCCCTGCTGGCGCTGGGCGTGCTCGCGGCCGTCGGCCACGGCTGGGCGGCACCGCTGCTCGTCGCAGGGGCCCTGGCGGTGCTCGTGGCCACCCCACGGGTGCGGTCGTTCCTCACCGGGCTGGTCGTGCTCGTGGTGCTCGCCGCGCTGGGGGCGCTGTGGTGGTGGCGCGACGACCGGTGGCAGGCCGCCGTGCTCGTGGGCGGCGCGCTCGTGCTGCTCGTGGGTGCCTGGCGTCACATCCTCGCGGTGGCCGCGGGCGGCGACCGCGGCTCCGACCCCGCCGTGCTCGCCCGCCTCACCCGCGTGCCCCGCGTGCTGTGGCTGCTCAGCTTCACCGCGGTCGCGGCCGCCTGCACCTACGGCGGCGCGGTCGTGCTCGGCCTGCTCTGACAGTCCGGCTCGGACGGTGCCGCCACAGCGGCGTTCGCCGGCACTGCGGGCCGACTCACCGGCCGACCGGGCACCCAGCGACTCCGCCCGACCGCCAGCACCCAGCCATCCCTCACCGTTCGAGTCGATCTGTCACTCCCGGTGCCGGGCCCGGCTCGAGAAGTGACAGCCCGACTCGAAGAGCGCAGTCCGGCTCGAACGCTGACAGCTCGACTCCGACGGTGGGGGGCTACCACCCGCCACGGAGCCGGTGCCGGGGCCCACCCGGTGGGACCGACCGCGGCGCCGACGACGAGAGAGCACGGACCGGCCGGGTGGTTAGATCGAAGGCATGACTCTTCACCACCGGCTGCTGGGGCTGCGTACGGGCCTCTCCGTCTCCGAGATCGGCTACGGGGCGTGGGGCATCGGCGGCGGCTGGGGCGAGCGGGACGACGCGACGGCTCTCGACGCCCTGCGTACCGCGCTCGACGAGGGCATCGACCTCATCGACACGGCGATGGGCTACGGCGACGGTCACAGCGAGCGGCTGATCGGCGAGGTGCTGGCCGGTCGCAGGGAGCCGGTGGTGGTCGCCACCAAGGCGTCGCCGAAGAACCGGCGCTGGCCCGCGGCCCCGGACACCCCCGTCGACGAGGCGTTCCCGTCGGGCTACCTCACCGCCTGCACCGACGCCAGCCGCGAGCGGCTGGGCCGCAGGACGATCGACGTGCAGCAGATGCACGTGTGGGCCGCTCGGTGGCTGCACGAGGGCGACTGGCGCGAGGAGGTGGCCCAGCTCAAGGCGGAGCGCAAGATCGCCGCGTTCGGCGTCTCGATCAACGACCACGAGCCGGCCACCGCCGTCGAGCTGGTGGAGTCGGGCCTGGTCGACACCGTGCAGGTGATCCACAACATCTTCGACCAGTCGCCGCAGGACAGGCTGTTCGACGCGTGCCGCGCCAACGGCGTGGGCGTGATCGTACGGGTGGCGCTCGACGAGGGCGGCCTCACCGGCGCCGTCACCGGCGGCACCACCTTCGCCGCCGACGACTGGCGGCACCGGTACTTCCGCGACGACCGGCCCCGGCAGGTGTCGGAGCGCGTCGACGCGATCTGCGCCGACCTCGGCATCACCCGTGACGCCATGGCCGCGACCGCGCTGCGCTACGTGCTGAGCTTCGACGCGGTGAGCACGGTCGTCGTGGGCATGCGACGGCCCGGCTCGGTGCTGGCCAACGTGGCGGTGGCTGACGGGCGCGGACTGCCTCCTGAGCAGGTGGCCGCGTTGGCCGCCCACCGGTGGGACCGGAACTTCTACCGGTAGCCTGACGGGTCGAAGCACTGGTCCGGTGGCGCTGGGGAGCCGCCGCGGCGGGTCCGCCCGACGTGTCGGGGGCGAGACGTCGCCGCGGATGTGAACTAGGCTGCTGGGCGACTGGGAGGGTGATGGCGACCGTACGAAGACTGCGTCGGTTCGAGGTGGTCGACCGGCAGGGGTTCAGCAGACCCGTCGTGTCGATGACCGGGGTGATGCCGTCGGACTGGGACCTGGTCGCCTCCGACGTCGCCTACGGCGGGCGGGGCTGCTGCCCGGCGTTGTCGCTCACCACGTCGTTCAGGCTGTCGTCGGCCGACCGGCACGTCGGCATGGAGCTGTTCCCGGCGACCTACTCGGTGTGGTTCGACGACCGTACGGCCGAGGTGATGTACGGGGCGTCGCCGATCGCCGGCGGCAGCTGCGAGCGCAGCGCCGTGATGGACGGCCCGGTCTACGTGCGGCACCGGCTGCTGCCGCGCTACCGCAGCGGCGGGGTCGTGGTGTCGGTGGAGCCGGTGCCCGCGCTGGCGGAGGCGCTGGAGCGGCGCACCCGCCGGGTCGCCGGCCGCAGCACCACGCTGAAGGCGTTGCGCGTGGACGTCTCCCTCGTCCGGGTCACCTACCCGCAGCACCGCACCGAGGAGCGCTTCCTGGTGCCGACGGTGCACGAGGGCCAGAGCTTCGACATGCGGGCGGTGGGCCCGCCGCAGCAGTGGGCGTCGTACCGGCCGTTCATCGTGGGCATGTGGTCGCCCGAGGGGGAGTGGGAGCAGCACCGGCCGTCGTACGAGCTGGTGGTGGGCTCGCTGATGCAGGAGCCCGACTGGCTCGAGAAGCAGGCGCAGCTCAGCGTGGCGACCGGGCGGCTGCTCACCCGGGCCGCCCGCGACCGCCGGATCGTGTGGGACGCCACGGTCGACCTCGCGAACCCGACGCTGCTGGGGGCGCTGCGCAACCGGGAGACCGGCGCCGGGGTCTTCGACATCACGCTGTGGTCGGGCAGCGGGCACCGCTACGCCCTCGACGGCTCCGTACGGCGGGCGTGGACGACACCGGGCGGCGAGCTGGTGGTCGCCGACGACGCGGCGTGCGAGGCACCCGAGGAGGGGCTGCGGCCGCTGCGCCCCGGCCCGGTGCTGCTGCCCGGCGAGACGCCGGGGACCGGCGACCACGACGGCGAGACCCGCCTCGCCGCCCCCCGCGGCGGCACCCTGTCGGCACCGTCGGCCGGGTCGGGGGTGGCGGGCGCCCCGGAGACGGGCGGCGACCGGGTCGAGCCCCCGGTCCGCTCGATGCTCCACCCGCCCGAGCAGACCGTCGTCGTGCAGCCGGCCGGGCAGCCGACCCCCGACGACGCTGACTGACGCCCCGACCTGAGCCGGCAGCCTCCCGGCTGCGCGCCGGGCGGAGCATCACACGACACCGGCCGCACAGCCGCGCACGCCGATCGTCGTCGTGGAGCTGGCACGCGAGTGGCGCCCGG
>JBHAES010000112.1:0-19373 GCA_041855725.1 Actinomycetota bacterium | reverse complement strand
GTGACCTCGCGCCGGAACCAGGTGGTCGTCTACGACCTCGGCGGCGGCACCTTCGACGCGTCGCTGATCCAGGTCGACGGCACCCGCCACGAGGTGGTGGCCTCCCTCGGCGTGAACCGGTTGGGCGGCGACGACTTCGACGCGGTCCTGGCCGACCTCGCCGTACGCCAGTCGGGCGCCACCCTCACCGACCTCCAGCGCACCCGGCTGCTCGACGAGGCCCGGGAGGCGAAGGAGCGGATCTCGCCCCAGTCGCGCCGCGTGACCCTCGACGTGGGCGACCAGGCCGTCACCGTGCTGGTCGACGACTTCTACGCCGCCGCGACGCCGCTGGTGGAGCGGTCCATGGCGGTGGTCGCTCCCCTGCTCGCCGCCGAGGGAGGCGCCGGGGCCGACGCGTCGAGCCTCGCCGGCATCTACATCGTCGGCGGCGCCAGCGGTCTGCCGCTGGTGGCCAGGCTGCTGCGGGAACGCTTCGGGCGGCGGGTGCACCGGTCCCCCTACCCCGGCTCGTCCACGGCGATCGGGCTGGCGATCGCCTCCGACGCTGCCGCCGGCTACTCCCTCACCGACCGGCTCTCCCGCGGCTTCGGGGTGTTCCGCGAGCTCGACGACGGCGCCCACCTGTCGTTCGACCAGCTCATCGACCGCGACGCGGTCACCACCGACACCGACCTGGTCGTCACCCGCCGCTACCGCGCGGCCCACAACCTCGGCCGCTACCGCTACGTCGAGTACTCCACCCTCGGCCCCGACGGCGACCCCCACGGCGACGTGCGCCCGTTCGCCGAGGTGACCTTCCCCTTCGACCGCGGGCTGCGCGACCCGGCCCTCGACCTGACGGCCGAGCCGGTGCACCGGACGGGCGGGGGCCCGCTCGTCGAGGAGCGCTACACCGTCGACCCCGACGGGCTCATCGAGGTGCGCATCACTGACCTCGACGACGGCTACGAGCAGGTCACCACCCTGCGCCCCGGCGCCTGACGTACGCGCCTGGAGTCGCGCTCGCACCCCGGAGGGTCTCGACCGACAGACCGGCTGTCCAGGCAAGGACACCCTAAGTTAGGGTACGGTCATGGCCTCGCGAACCCCTGTCTCGTCCTCATCCGCCCATCTCGGCCTGGCCCAGGCGCTGCCCGTGGTCGCCGAGTCCACCACCTCGCGCGTGCTCGTCGACAACGACGTGCTCCGGGTGGTGCAGTTCACCTTCGACGCCGGCCAGCTGCTCACCGAGCACACGTCGCCGCGAGCCGTGACGTGCGTGCTCGACGCGGGGCGCATGACGTTCACGGTCGACGGCGTGGCGCACGACATGGGCCCCGGCGACGTGATCTACCTGGCCCCCCACGTACCGCACGCGCTGGTGGCCGTCGAGGCGAGCCGCCTCACCCTCACGATGGTCGACGTCGATGACTGAGTCGGACCCGACCACCGGCGCGTCCCAGGAACCTGTCCGCGGCTCTCGCTCCGGGCCCGAGGAGCATCGGCTGCAAGGGCACTGGCTGCTCGCCCGGCTCGGCAAGCGGGTGCTCCGTCCGGGCGGCCGGGCCCTCACCCGTCGCCTGCTCCAGGCTGCGGCCCCCGCCTCCGGCGACCGTATCGTCGAGCTCGGCCCCGGACTGGGCCACACGGCCCGGGTGCTCCTGGCCACCAGCCCCGCCGACTACGTGGGGGTCGACCCGAACCCCGAGGGCCGCGCCGCCCTGGACGCCGTGCTCGCCGGGCACCCGCAGGCCCGGGTCGTGGTCGCCGACGCGGCCGAGACCGGGCTGCCCGACGCCTCCGCCGACCTCGTGGTCGGCGAGGCGATGCTCAGCATGCAGCCGCCCGAGGGGAAGCAGCGTATCGTCGCCGAGGCGGCCCGCCTGCTCGCCGACGGCGGCCGCTACGCGATCCACGAGCTCGCGGTGACCGGTGACGACGCCACCACCGTCGCCCGTGACATCTCCCGCACCATCAAGGTCGGCGCCCGCCCGCTGCCGCTGGTGCAGTGGTGCGAGCTGCTCACCGACGCCGGCTTCGAGGTGACCTGGACCGGCGAGGCGCCGATGCGCCTGCTCGAGCCCAGCCGCATCGTCGCCGACGAGGGCCTCGTCGGCGCCGCCCGGTTCGCCTGCAACCTGCTGCGCAACGCCCCCGCCCGCCAGCGGGTCCTCGCCATGCGCCGCACCTTCCGGGCCCACCGCGACCACCTGGGAGCCGTCGCGATCGTGGCCCGCAGACGCCCCCGCTGAGGCTGGCACGACCCACCATCTCGGCCCCGCCGGGCACCGTGCCCGGGCGGGGCCGGGTCACGCGACCGGGAGCCGACCACCCAGGGCGGCCGACGCCGGCGCCTCGCCACCAGCTCCGCGACCGCCCCCCGGCCTCACCCGGGCGTACGAGACGCGGCGTACGCGTCGGTCGTCGACCCACGGTGGCCGACTTCAGGCGGGCCGGGCGACGCCGATGCCCACCGTCGACCTCGGTGGCGGCGTCACCTCCGGACGCTGAGCCCAGACGACGGCTGCCGGCAGCATGACGCTGCCGGCAGCCGGACGTGTCAGCCTGGGAGGCCTAGCGGGTGGTCACCGCCTGCGGCCCCGCAGCACCAGGACCCCACCGGCGGCGAGCAGGCTCACGGCCGCCAGCGCGGCCATCGGCCCGACGGCCGAGCCGGTGCCGGGCAGCCGGACCCCCGGCTGCGACGGCGTGCGGGGCGACGGCGAGGGGGTCGGCGACGCGGAGGCGTCGGCGAGCCTGGTGTAGACGTTGACGAACGACGCGGTGACCGTCTCGTCCTTCGCCGACACCGTGACGGTCAGCGGCCCGCTTGTCTGCACGGAGTAGCCGGGGATCGCGGCGGTGGCGACATCCTCGGTCAGGGTGCACGAGGTCCCCGTCGGCACCCGGCCGGTCAGGGCCACCGGCACACCGTCGCCGCGCGCCTCGACCCGGCCCTGGGCACCATCGGTGCAGGTGTAGGTGAAGGCGAACGTGGTGGCGGTGGTGTCGGCGCCGGTCGAGGTCTTCACGACCTGCACGACGCCGGTGTCACGGGTGTAGGCGTTGGTGAACGCCAGCGTGGCCGGGGTCGTGGTGACCGTGACCGTCTGCGGCGCGGGCGCCGTCAGCGTGTAGCCGTCGAGCTGCGCCGAGTCGGCGCGCTCGGTCACCGTGCACGCGGTGCCGGTCGGCACCTGGACGTTGCTCGGCACCGCCGTGCCGTCGCCCGGCACGTTCATCGAGCCGGTCGTCCCGGCGCAGTCGTAGTCGAACACGAAGGTCTTCGTCGCGGTGTCGGCCCCCGTCGAGGTCTTCGACACCGCGAAGGTGCCCAGGTCGCGGGTGTAGACGTTGCTGAACGTGAACGCGGTCGGCGTGGTGGTGCTCGTGACCGCCAGGGTCTGCGCGGCCGGCACGGCCAGGGTGTGGCCGTCGATCTGGGCGGACGCCGCGTCCTCGGTGACGGTGCAGCTCGCGTTGAGCGGCACGCGCACGCCGGCCACCGGCACGCCGTCACCCTTGGCGGTCACGGTCCCGGTGACACCGGCGCAGTCGTAGCTGAACGTGTAGTCCTTGGTGACACCGGCACCGCCCTCGCCCGAGACCGTCTTCGCCACGGTGAAGGTCCCCCACGCCAGGGTGGTGGTGTTCTCCAGCGACAGGTTCACGAACGTGCGGTCGCCGACGGTGAACGTGGACCGGGTCGCGTTGCCGATGCGGAACACCGGGGTGCCCCACTCGACGCCGACCGTGGCGGGGGTGGACGCGGCCGGGTCCTCGGTGAGGGTCACCGACGTGCCGGTCGGGAGCTGCCCGTTCCACGGCGAGTTGGCGCCCATCACCACGTCGTAGGTGAAGGTGCCGCCGGTGCGGTCGGCGTTGACGGTGCCCGGAGCGGTCCACCCCGGGTAGCTGTCGACGGTGCGGCCTGCAGGGAGCGTGTAGGTGGCGGTCACCGGGAACCGGGTGCCGGCCGCGACCAGGTGGGAGCCGGCGCCGCCCACGCTCTTGACCGCCTTGAAGCCGCCGAAGCCCGGGTCGAGGTTGACGGTGATGCCGAACGACTCGGTGAGGGTGCGCTCGGAGTAGGCCCGCATCGTCGTGCCCGGGACGGTGGCGGTGTTGGAGTACCGGATGCCGGGGATCGCCTTCTGCGGCGTGCCGTCGGCGGCGACGATCGGGGCCTGGTAGCCGAAGGTGTAGTTCGTGTCGGACAGGAACGGTGCCGTGATCGTGACGTCCGAGGTCGCCGTGGCCGTGTCGGCCACCATCGCGACGGAGTGGCCGGGCACGATCGTGCCCCGCTTGATCGACGCGAGCGCCTCGCGCACGCCGGGGCTGGTGCGGGTCACCCGCACCAGGGCGACCTCCTCGGGGATGGTCTGGCCCGGGCCGAGGACGTCGTGGATCGTGAGCGACGAGATCGTGGTGCCGTCGGTCGGGATCGGCGCCAGCCCGGCGGCGACGCGCTGGGTGTTGACGTAGTCGATGTTGAAGGTGACGCTCCAGGCCAGGCTGGTCGACGCCTCCGACAGCGGGGTGGCGACCTTGCTGAACGTGGCCGGGGTGAACACCGCGGTCGACGGGGCCCGGATGCCGCCGGTCCCCGGCAGGTCGACGGGCACGGTCTGCCCGTTCACCTGCATCGGCACGGTCTCGTCGGTGGTCTGCTGCAGCGCCTGCAGCAGGATCGACCCGGTGCCCGACACGTCGGGCGAGCCGGCCCGCTGGGTCTCGTACTCCTGGTTGAGGGTGCACACCACCTTGGTGGTGGCGGTGACGCACGTGCCGATGAGGGCGCCCCTGAACAGGATGGGGTAGCTCTGGTTGGGGACCCGGGCCCGGAAGTAGGGGGCGTACTCGATCTCGAACGAGTCACCGGCCTGGATCGTCGGGTCGGACGCGTTCCACGAGAAGCTCAGCATCGCGACCTCGCCGACGCGGATCCACGCGTCGGGCGACGTGTTGCCGTTGGCGTCGGACTTCACCATCGAGGTGACCCCGACCCGGATCGCCGGGTTCGTCGCGGCGTGCGCCACCGCCTGCCCCAGCGTCACGACGCTCACCGCGAGCGCTACCACGAGTGCCAGGACCCGACGGGCCCTCAGGCGTGTGCCTACCATGCTGTGCCTTCCTGATGTGGCCCGTGCGCCACGACCTGCGGTACTGCCTCGCCCCCGCGCAGGGCCGGGGCGACGGCTCATCCTAACCTCTTCCGCCGACGAAACCGCCAACGTGAGAGGTCTCACACGCGTACGACGCCGCCCGGCAGCACGAGCACGCCCCGGGCCCCCTCCCGGCGCAGCAGGTCGACCGCGTCCGCGGCCGGCAGCACCAAGCAGGCGGTGGCTAGCACGTCCGCCGTCGCCGCGTCGGTGGCGAGCACCGTGGCCTGGAGCGTCCCGACCTCCGCCGGACGCCCCGTCCGGGGGTCGAGCACGACGCCGGGGTGCTGCTGCCCCGACCGGAACCCGCCACGGTCCGCCGCGCTGGTGGCCACCGCCCCCTCGCCCAGCTCCAGCGACAGCAGGGGCGACCCGCCGGGGGCCTCGCGGGGGTCGGCGACGTCGACGGTGAGCGAGCCCTCCCGGCCGGCGCGACGCAGGTCGCCGCCGGCGTCGACGAGCACCCACGCGACGCCGTCGACGTTCGCGGCCACCCGGACGCCGGCGTCGACCGCCGCCCCCTTGGCGACCGCGTTCAGGTCGACCCCGGTGCAGTCCCCCACCCGTACCGCGACCCCGTTGCTCACGTAGAACGGCAGCTGGCCGGGCACGTGGGCGGCCAGCGTCTCGCGGGTGGGCTCCACACCCGACGTCGCGGCGTCGGCCCAGAGCCGGCTGAGCGCCCCCAGCGCGGGATGGAAGGTGCCGCCGGAGCGCGCGTACCACTCTTGCGCGAGGGCGAGCACGCCGACGAGCTCGGGGCCCGGATCGTCGAGGCGACCCTCGCGCCAGCGCCTCAGCTCGCTGGACTCGTCGAACGCGGTGAGCCGGGCGTGCCAGGCCTCCATCTCGTCGAGCACCCGGTCGACGGTGGCGTACGCGACCGCCTCGGACTCGGCCTCGACGGTGACCTCGACATCGGTCCCCAGCAGCGGGAAGCAGGTTCCCGACGCCCTCACGGGGCGGTCCCCGGCGCGGCGACGACGCCCGCCACCACGGTGTCGAGCACGAGCCCGCGCTGCCAGGCCCGCACCCCGTACGAGGCCAGCTGGGCGTCGAGCGCCTCGGGGGTGGCGCCCGCCGGTTCCCACAGGGTGCGCCGCAGCGCGTCGGGCGACACGAGGTTCTCGGGCGGCAGGCCCAGCCGCTCGCTCATGGCGTTGAGCACCGGGCGCACCGCCTCCCACCGGGCGGCGGCGTCGGGGCACCGCCGCGCCCACGACCGCAGGGTGGGCGGTCCTTCCGCCGCGGTGGCCACGCCGGGCAGCTCCGAGCGGGGCAGCGCCGCGGCCCGCTGGACCGCCTCGAGCCACGACGACTCGAAGCGACGCGCCTCGCGGCGGTTGAACCGGTCGATGCGCCGCAGCGTCTGACGGTCGACCTGCACCGGCTGGGTCCGCACCTGCGCGGCCAGCTGGGTGATGGCCTGGTCGCCGAGCACGCGGCCGGGGGCCTTGTCGAGGCGGGCGGCGATCTCGTCGCGCGTCAGCCACAGCTCCCGGACGACGGCCAGCCCGAGGGGGGTGCGGACGTGGTGGATGCCCGACGTGCGGCGCCACGGCTCCGGGCGGGGCTGCGGCGGCACCGCCGCCCCGGCCACCAGCGCGGCGAACTCCTCGGCTGCCCACCCGTCCTTGCCCTGCGCCACGAGCATCGGCGCGAGCCGGTCGCGCAGCTCGCCGAGGAGCTCGACGTCGAGGGCCGCGTACGCCAGCCACTCGTCGGGCAGCGGCCGCCGCGACCAGTCGGCGGCGCTGTGCTCCTTGAGGAGCCGCACTCCCAGCAGCTCCTCGACGAGGGTGCCGAGCGCGACGCGCGAGAAGCCGAGCAGCCGGGCGGCGAGCTCGGTGTCGAACAACCGGGGCGGGACGAGCCCGATCTCGGCCAGGCACGGCAGGTCCTGGCTGGCGGCGTGGAGGATCCACTCGTCGTCGAGGGCGGCCCGCAGGGCGGTGAACCCGGGTCCGTCAGGCTCGGTCAGCGGCACGGGGTCGACGAGCACGGTGCCGGCCCCCGCGCGCCGCAGCTGCAGCAGGTAGGCGCGGTTGGTGTAGCGGAACCCCATCGCCCGCTCGGTGTCGACGCTCACCGGGCCGGTGCCGGCGGCGAGGCGGGCGACCGCGTCGGCCAGGGCGGCCGGGGTGTCGACCACTGCGGGCACCCCGCCGGCCGGGAGGCTGAGGATCGGGAGGTCGGGCGCCGCAGCCTCGTCGGAGGCACCCGGGGGCGCCGGGTGCCGGTCGGCATGGGTCATACGGTCACCTGCGGAGTCGTCGCGGCTGGAGCGGCACGACTCCAGGCGGCGTCACGGGCAGGCCCGAGGTCATGCTCAGCACATCCTCCCACGCCGCGAGGTGGGCGGCCACACCCGCCCACGATCAAGGACGGGCGTCCACGACGCCCGGATCTCGAGCTCGGCGCGGCCGGGGTCGTCGGCGAGCCCGCCGAAGGGGGTGCTGATCACGGCGCTCACCGTGCCCGACGGCTCGACGTAGCGGGCGCCGTGGTTCTCGAGCGCCTCCTCCAGCCAGCTCCAGCCGACGTCGGCGAGCATCGGGTCGCGCACCATCTCCGGCTCGACCTCGGCCTTGGCGAACGTGACGCAGCGGAAGCTGCCGGCCCACGCCTCGTTGCCGACCGGGTCGTGCAGCAGCACCAGCCGGCCGTTGCCCACCACGTCGTCACCGTCGGCCAGCTCGGCGTCGAGGGCCACCGAGTAGGGCGCGATGCGCTGGGGCGAGGGGATCTCCTCGACCGACAGCTCGGCGCGCCAGCGCACGGCACGCAGCTCGGCGAGGACCGCCCGGAACTCGGGCGGCACCGGCGGGTCCTGCGTCCGTGCGGTCACGTGCCCAAGGCTACGGGGGGCCGGCCACCGGCGACGGGTGACGCGCCGTCGCGACGACGACCCGCGACGCGTCGGTCCTCGTCACCGGCGACGAGGTCCCGTCCCACCGCACCCACCGGCGGCGCACCTGCGGCGCCGCGCGGGCCCTCGACGGCCACCTCCTCCGTACGACGACGTGCGCCACCGGGTCGGCCAGGTGCCCGTTGCGGCCCCACCGCCCCCACCCGCGAGGCGTACGGTCGTCCCCGGCCCGACCGCTCGGTGCGCGGCTCAGTCGGCCTGGTCGGCCGTGGCGGGCGAGGCGGCCAGCGTGGGCGCCGGCGGCGGCGCCACGGCGAGGAGGGCCTCGGTGACCGTACGCGCCACGTCCTGTGCGGTGAGGGCGTCGTCGGCGAGCACCTCGGTCCGGGTCCCGTGCGGCAGGAACCGGTCGGAGACCCCGAAGTGGCGCGCCGGGGTGTGGACGCCCAGCTCGCCGAGCCGGGCCGCCAGGCGGGCACCGACCCCGGAGCCGGCGAGGCCGTCCTCCAGGGTCACGACGAGCCGGTGGGCGCGGGCGAGGTCGGCGAACGCGTCGTTGACCGGCAGCGCCCAGACGGGGTCGGCGACGGTGGCCGCGATCCCCTCGCGGCCGAGGCGGGTGGCCACCTCGAGCGCCATCGGCACCAGCTGCCCCACGGCCACCACCAGCACCTCGGCGTCGGCCGGGGCGGCGAGCAGGTCGATGCCGTGCACGCTGCTCAGAGCCGGCAGGTCGGGGGGCACCCGCTCCTTGGAGTAGCGCACGACGGTGGGTGCGTCGTCGACCGTGACGGCCTCGGCGAGCGCCTCCCGCAGCCGGGTCGCGTCGCGGGGGGCGGCGAGGCGCAGCGTGGGCACCAGCGACAGCAGCGCCAGGTCCCACACGCCGTGGTGGCTGGCGCCGTCGGGGCCGGTGACGCCGGCCCGGTCGAGCACGACGGTGACGCCCGCCCCGTGGAGCGCCACGTCCATGAGCACCTGGTCGAAGGCGCGGTTGAGGAAGGTGGCGTAGAGGGCGACCACCGGGTGCAGCCCTGCCGTGGCCATGCCCGCCGCGGAGGCGAGGGCGTGCTGCTCGGCGATGCCGACGTCGAAGGTGCGCGAGGGGAAGGTCGACTGGAACCGGCCCAGCCCCACCGGGTGCAGCATGGCGGCGGTGACCGCCACGATGCGCTCGTCGGCGGCGGCGAGCCGCACGATCTCGTCGGCGAACACGTCGGTCCAGGTCTCGGCGGCGTGGGTCGACAGCGGCTCGCCCGTCCGCTCGTCGATGCGGCCGACGGAGTGGAAGTGGTCCTCGTCGTGCTCCTCGGCCGCCTTGAAGCCGCGGCCCTTGGTGGTGAGGCAGTGCACGATCACGGGGCCGCCGTAGTTCTTCGCGGCGAGCAGCGCGTTCTCGCAGGCGGTGAGGTCGTGGCCGTCGACCGGGCCGACGTACTTCATGCCGAGGTCGGAGAACATGCCCTGCGGCGCCAGCACGTCCTTGACGCCCGCCTTGAGGCCGTGCAGCAGGTCGTAGGCGGCCTTACCCACGAGCGGGGCCGCCGACACGGTGCGCTTGATGACGCCCAGCACCTGCTCGTAGCGGCGGTCGGTGCGCAGGGCGGCCAGCTGGTTGGCGAGGCCGCCGACGGTCGGGGTGTAGGAGCGGCCGTTGTCGTTGATGACGACCACCACGCGCAGGTCGTCCTGGGCGGCGATGTTGTTGAGCGCCTCCCAGGCCATGCCGCCGGTGAGCGCGCCGTCGCCGACGACGGCCACCACCGTACGGTCGTGGTCGCCGCGCAGCCGGAACGCCTTCGCCATGCCCTCGGCCCACGAGAGGGCGGCGGAGGCGTGGGAGCTCTCGACCCAGTCGTGCTCGGACTCGGCCCGGCACGGGTAGCCGGAGAGGCCGCCCGCCTGCCGGAGGGTGCCGAAGCGGCCGCGGCGGCCCGTGACGATCTTGTGCACGTAGCTCTGGTGACCGGTGTCGAACACGATCGGGTCGTTCGGCGAGTCGAACACGCGGTGCAGCGCGAGGGTCAGCTCCACGACGCCGAGGTTGGGGCCGAGGTGGCCGCCCGTACGGCTCACGCTCGACACCAGGAAGGCCCGGATCTCGGCCGCCAGCTCGTCGAGCTGGGGGCGGGTCAGGGTACGCAGCGCGGCAGGTGAGGCGACCTGCTCCAGCAACGACATGAAGGCGAGTCTATGAGGTCGGACGGCCCGGTACGGTGCGTCGACGGTCCACGAGCCGTCACCGTACGGGCTGAGCCGAACCGGACGAGGTCAGCCCCTGGTCGCGGACCGCACGAGCGCCGGCGACAGGGTGCGGCACCGGCCGAGCGCGCCCCTCCCCCGTCGGCGTGGCGCGCCCCTCGACGTCGCGAGCTGCGACAGCGAGCTCCCGCCGGTGCGCGGCAGCCCGGTTCGCGGCGGGCTCCGTCGCACCACCCGGCTGGCGGGCCGCCGAGGCGGACGCCATGACAGGGCGGACGTGACAGGGCGGGCGTCGCCCCGGTCGACGGCGAGCTCGATTCCAGGGACTCGTCGGGCGGCACGGCTGAGGTCCGGGGCGGGTCACCGGGGCGAGCTCGAGGCAGCGGTCGTGGCAGGGCGGTCTTGACGCGGTGGCCGCCTCCGACTAGATGAGAACGCACGTTCGACGAAGGAGGTTGTCGTGGCCCAGCCCGTGGTCAGGTCGGCGGCGGAGCGTCCCTGGCGCGAGGAGTGCCGCATCTACGAGCCCCCGGGCCCGAGCAGGTACGACCACCCGGCGCCCCCGGCTGGGAGGCGACCGCCACGGCGTTCCTGCTCGACTGCTGCCCCGCCGACTACCGCTCCCACCTCGTGCTGCGCCGGCACCCCGTGGTGCTGGCGCGCGGTTCGCGGCGGAGCACGTCGAGGGTCGGCTCGAGTCGTGCAAGGCGGGGCTCGCGGGGGGTGCGCACGAGCCTGGTCGACCACGTGCCGAGCGAGGTGGTGCAGGTCGCCGCCGACGCCTGGCGGGCCGAGACGGCCCGACTGGTCCGGGTGCGGCGGGCGGTGGCCCTGGTCGAGGAGGCGCTGCGGGGCCGGGTGTTCATCCGCAAGCCGTGACCGGCGCTCACGACAGCCAGCTCCACCCCCACACGGCCAGCTGCACCACGAGCACCACGCACACACCCACCACGACGAGCAGGCGCCGCCGTGGCACGCCGTCGTCCAGCGCCTGGGCCGCGTCGTCGGGCACCCGGCCCGCGGTCACGCGTCCCGCGCCCGTACGCCCGCCTCCCGTACGCCCCGTGCCCGTGCGTCCGGCGCCTGTGCGCGTCGCGGGTCCGGTGGCGAGGGTCGTCGGCGGCGACGTCACCCACCCGGCGAGCGGCACCACGGCCAGCATCGCCACGAGCGGCCACACCGACACCAGCTCGACGGCCGCCTGCACGCACACGAGCTGACCCACCACGGCCACCAGCCAGAACAGCCATCCCAGCCGGAGCACCCAGCACAGCCAGGCCAGCACCAGCCAGCACGCCACCGTGTAGACCACGAGCCCCACGGCGGGGGCGCAGAACCCGGTGGTGTCGGCGGCGCACGTCTGCGCGTTGGTGAGCAGCGGCCACGCCACGGTGCCCAGCAGCGCCCCGCCGAGGCCGGCCAGCACCGCCGCGAGCACCCCGTAGGCGACCCGCGTCCCACCCGTCGGGGTGTCCCCCATCCGCAACGCCATGCGCTTCTCCTATGTCGAGCCGCGGCGACCAGGTCGCCGACCTGGTACTGACCGCGAGGCTACCCGCTCGCCGCGTGCCGGCGCCCGACGTCGCCGAGCGCCCCGCCCACGACGTCCGCCCCCGCCCGGCCCGCACCCTCTGCCGACGTCGCCGCGTGCCCGGCGCCGGGGCCGGGTGCTGCCGGTGACCGGGCGACGGGCAGGCTTGGACCACGGCATCGGAGCGGCCCAGTCCTCACGCAGCGGCCGCAAGGAGGTGGAGATGGACGACGACGTGGTCTGCCGCATCGTGCGCGGGGAGCTGCCCGCCGAGGTGGTCGCCCGCACCGAGGAGGCGGTGGCGTTCCTCGACCACCGCCCGCTGTTCCCCGGCCACGTGCTGGTGTGCCCGGTGGCCCACGTGGCGACGCTGCCCGAGCTGCCGCCCGAGTCCCTGGCGCCGCTGTTCGCCCTGGTGCAGCGCACCGCCGACGCGATGGTGACCGCGCTCGGCGCCGACGGGAGCTTCGTCGCCGCCAACAACACGGTGTCGCAGTCGGTGCCGCACCTGCACGTGCACGTGGTGCCCCGCCGCCGCGGCGACGGTCTGAAGGGGTTCTTCTGGCCGCGCCACCGCTACGCCCCCGGCGAGCCGCAGGCGTACGCCACCCTGTTGCGCGAGGCCCTGGCCGACACGTCTCGGCCTGCCGGAGGAGCCGACCCTGAACCGCCCCCCAAGCGATGAGAGAACCCTCGCCCGGCTTCCGGACCTGCTGCTCCCCGCGGCTACAGTTGCCCAAGCATCGCAGGGGGCGCACGGCGTGGAAGGGGTTCGGTGGACGAGATCGTCAGGCTCGCGCTGCACTCCACCGACGTCGTCTGGGGCTACGTCGTGCTGTTCGGCCTGATCGTGATGGACGGCCTCGTGCCGGTGGTACCGAGCGAGACCACGGCCACCGTGTTCGCCGCGATCGTGCGCAGCCGCCACGCCGAGTTCCTGCCCTACCTCGTGGTCTCGGCCTGGAGCGGCGCCTGGGCGGGCGACCAGGTCGCCTACGCCCTCGGCCACGCCAAGCCGCTGCACACCTGGCTGCACCGCGGCCGCCGCACCTCCAAGCTCCTGCACTGGTCGCACAACGCCTTCGCCAAGCGGGGCGTGATGCTCATCGTGGTGGGCAGGTTCCTGCCCGGCGTACGGGTCGCGATCAACTTCACGGCGGGGGTGGCCGGGGTCCGCTGGCCCCGCTTCGCCCTGCTCACCATGGTCACCTCGGGCATGTGGACCTGCTACATCATCGCGTCGGGGTGGATCGCCGGCCACTGGCTGCAGGCGCACCCGATCCGCTCGCTGCTCGGTGCCATGGCGCTCTCGCTCGTGTTCGGGCTCGTGGTGGACCGGATCGCCCGCTGGGTGGTGCTGCGGCGGCGCAGCCCCGAGGACGCCGAGCTGACCCTGCCCGAGGACTGACCCGGCGCGACCCAGGACCGCCGGCGGTGGGCCGCGGGCCTCGCCGCCCCCGACCCCCCTCGACCCTGCGGTCCGCGCAGGCGCTGAGCCGATGTCGGCGCCAGTCACCGCCCCTCAGCCCGGGTGGGCGGCGATGAGCGCCTTCAGCTCCTCGACGCCGCCGTGCAGGTCGACGACGTGGCGCGGCAGGTCCTCGAGCCCGACGAACCGCTCCGGACGGTGCGGCTCGTGGCCGAGGGCCTCGACGATGGTCTCGGCGAACTTCACCGGCAGCGCCGTCTCGCACACCACCACCGGCTCGGCGCCGGTGAACCCCAGCGCCACCCGGACCCCGTCGGCGGTGTGCGGGTCGATCGTCACCTGGTAGGCCTCGTGCACCCGCTGGATCGTCGCCACCCGCTCGGCATGGGTCGACGCCCCGGACGCGAGACCGAACCGCGCGGCGAGCCCGGCGAGCTCGGGGGTGCCGGAGAGGTCGAAGCGGCCGGTGCGCGCCAGCTCGTCGCCGAAGAGGCGCTGCACCCGGGCGCCGTCGCGGCCCAGCAGGTCGAAGACGAACCGTTCGAGGTTGGACGCCTTCGAGATGTCCATCGACGGGCTCGACGTGGCGTGCGTCTCGGACGCTGGCCGCACCCGGTACACCCCGGTGCGGACGAACTCGTCGAGCACGTCGTTCTCGTTGGTGGCCAGCACGAGCCGGTGGATCGGCACCCCCATCTCGCGGGCCACGTGCCCGGCGCAGATGTTGCCGAAGTTGCCCGTCGGCACGCAGAACGACACCTCGTCGGTGTCGTTCGTGGTGACCCGCAGCCAGGCGGCGACGTAGTAGACGACCTGCGCCACGAGCCGCGCCCAGTTGATCGAGTTGACGGCCCCGATCGCGTGGGCCGCCTTGAAGGCGGCGTCGGCGTTGACGGCCTTCACCAGGTCCTGGCAGTCGTCGAACGGGCCGGCCACGGTGACGTTGACGATGCGGGGGTCGTCGATGCCGTACATCTGGGCCTGCTGGAACGGCGTCATGCGGTCCCTGGGCGACAGCATGAACACCGTCACCGCCGGCTTGCCCAGCATCGCGTGCTCGGCCGCCGAGCCCGTGTCGCCCGACGTGGCGCCCAGGATGGTGAGCCGCTCGCCGCGGCGCTCCAGCTCGTACGAGAACAGCTCGCCCAGCAGCTGCATGGCGAGGTCCTTGAAGGCGGCGGTGGGCCCCTGCGACAGGTGCGCGAGCCACAGGCCGGAGTCGCCGAGGCGGCTCACCGGCACGATCTCGTCGCCGCCGAACTTCTCAGCCGTGTACGCGCGGCGGCAGATCGCCAGCAGGTCGTCGTCGTCGATGTCGTCGACGTACAGCCGCAGCACCCGGTGGGCGAGCGCGGCGTAGCCCTCGTCGGCGAGGACCTGGCGCCACTGCCCCAGCGTGGCGGTGTCGACGCGCGGGTAGGACTCGGGCAGGTAGAGCCCTCCGTCGGGGGCGAGCCCTTCGAGCAGGATGTCGCAGAACGACCGGGGCTCGGCCGCGCCGCGGGTGGAGACGTAGCGCATCAGTGGGCGCAGGCCTTCTGGGCGAGCTCGCGCAGCCGGTTCACCATGGCGTCGGGGTCGTCGGCGCGGTAGACGGCCGAGCCGGCCACGAACGTGTCGGCGCCGGCCTCGGCGCACCGCTCGATGGTCTCGACCGACACCCCCCCGTCGACCTGGACCCACACGTCCAGCCCGGCGTCACTGACGAGTCGTCGCGCCGCCCGCACCTTCGGCAGCACCAGGTCGAGGAACGGCTGGCCGCCGAAGCCGGGCTCGACCGTCATGCACAGCAGCATGTCGACCTCGCCGAGGATGCCGGCGACCTGCTCGACGGGTGTGGCGGGGTTGAGCGCCAGCCCGGCGCGGGCCCCCAGGCGGCGCAGCTCGCGTGCCAGCCGGACGGGGGCCTTCGCCGCCTCGGCGTGGAAGGTCACCGACTCGGCGCCGACCTCCGCGTACGCCGGGGCCCAGCGGTCGGGGTCGGCGATCATCAGGTGGATGTCGAGCATGAGCGGGGTCGCCCGCCGCAGCGACTCGACGACCGGGAGCCCGATGGTGAGGTTGGGCACGAAGTGGTAGTCCATGACGTCGACGTGCACGGCGTCGGCGCTGGGGATGCGGGCGATCTCGTCGCCCAGCCGCGCGAAGTCGGCGTTCAGGATGCTCGGCGTGATGCGCATGGTCACCTGCGGAACTCTACCGACCCCCGTCGGGCCGCCCGCCGGCCTGCCCCGGGCCCGGTGCCGGACGAGGTCGTCAGCGTCGCCTGCCGAGCAGGTCGTCGAGGAGGGCGAGCCGTTCGGCGATCTGCGCCTCGTTGCCGTGGTCGGTGGGCCGGTAGTAGACGGCGTCGGCGAGCTCGTCGGGCAGGTACTGCTGCGCGGCCACGCCGTGGGGGGCGTCGTGGGCGTAGCGGTAGCCCGTGCCGTGGCCGATCGCGGCGGCGCCCGGGTAGTGGGCGTCGCGCAGGTGGGGCGGCACCTGGCCGATGCGGCCGGCACGCACGTCGGCGACGGCGGCGTCGATCGCCATGATGACCGCGTTCGACTTGGGGGCGGTGGCGCACGCGATCACGGCCTGGGCGAGGTTGATGCGGGCCTCGGGCATGCCGATGAGCTGCACGGCCTGGGCGGCTGCCACGCACGTCTGCAGCACCGAGGGGGCGGCCATGCCGATGTCCTCGGAGGCGAGGATGATGCACCGCCGGGCGATGAAGCGGGGGTCCTCGCCGGCCTCGAGCATGCGGGCGAGCCAGTGGAGGGCGGCGTGCACGTCGGAGCCCCGCATCGACTTGATGAAGGCGCTCGTCACGTCGTAGTGCTGGTCGCCGTCGGCGTCGTAGCGCACGGCCGCCTTGTCGACCGCCCGCTCCACCTCGGCGGTGGTGATGGTCGTGGCGCCCACCGCGCTCGCCCCGGCCGCCGACTCCTCGAGGTAGGTGAGCACCCGGCGGGCGTCTCCCCCGGCCAGCTGCAGGATGGCGGCCCGGGCGGTCTCGTCGAGGTCGTACGTGGCGCCGTCGGGCGTGCGCAGCCCCCGTTCGTCGCTCAGCGCCCGGTCGATGAGCCCTGACAGGTCGGCCTGCGACAGCGGGTTCAGGGTGAGCAGCAGCGACCGCGACAGCAGCGGCGCGATCACCGAGAACGACGGGTTCTCGGTGGTGGCGGCGACGAGCGTGACGAGCCGGTTCTCCACCGCCGGCAGCAGCACGTCCTGCTGGGCCTTGTTGAAGCGGTGCACCTCGTCGACGAACAGCACGGTGCTGCGGCCCCGCGCCAGCTCGGCGCGCGCCACCTCCAGCTCGGCGCGCACCTCCTTGACCCCCGCCGTGACCGCGCTGACCTCGACGAACCGGGCCCCCGACGTCCGCGACACCACCGCCGCCACCGACGTCTTGCCCACCCCGGGCGGCCCCCACAGGAACACCGACATGGGCTGCCCCTCGGCGAGCCGCCGCAGCGGCGACCCCGGACCGAGCAGGTGCCGCTGGCCCACGATCTCGTCGATGGTGCGCGGGCGCAGCCGGACGGCCAGCGGCGCGCTCGCGTGCACGTCCCCCAGCGACCCTCCGCGCGGCGGCGCGCCCACCAGGTTCCCGAACAGATCCTCCGACATCAGGGCCAGCCTACGGGCAGCGCCGCCACGAGCGTTCCGGCCAGGCACGTCCCGGGCGTCCGCAGCCCCGTACGCGATCCGGTCGCCGAGGGGCACGCTGACGCCACGACCTCAGGCTCACCCACCCGGCGGCGGCCTGGGGCGGACCAGGGGCGCGTGCCGGGGTGGGGAACAGCCGCGGGCTGCAGTAGGTTGCTCCCTCGTGACCTCCAAGCGCCTCATGCTCGTGCACGCCCATCCCGACGACGAGTCGTCGCAGTCGCCGGCCACCTTGGCCCGCTACGTCGCCGAGGGAGCGCAGGTGACGCTCGTCACGTGCACCCTGGGCGAGTACGGCGAGGTGGTGCACCCTGACCTGGAGCACGTCCGCGAGACGCTCGGCAGCCACCGCCTCGAAGAGCTGGCCGAGGCGATGGCCGCCCTGGGCGTGACCGACTTCGTCCGCCTCGGCGGCGACGGCACCTACCACGACTCGGGCATGGTCGAGGTCGCCCCCCACGTGATCGAGCCGATGCCCGGCCGCGCCGCCAACGCGTTCTGGGACGCCGACCTGCTCGAGGCGGCGACCCATCTGGTGGCGCTGCTGCGCGACCGGCGCCCGCACGTGGTGGTGACCTACAACCCGATCGGCGGCTACGGCCACCCCGACCACGTGCAGGCCCACCGGGTGACGATGTACGCGGTGGCGCTCGCGGGCGTGCCGTCGTTCCGGCGCGACCTGGGCGAGGCGTGGCAGGTGCCCCGGGTGCTGTGGGGCACGTTCGCCGCCGACGACTGGCGGCTCGCCCTCACCACCGCCCGGCAGGCCGGGCTCGAGCTCGACTGGGAGGTCCCCGACTCCGACGACGACCTGCCCCCGATGGTGACCCCCACGCACGACCTGTGCGCCCACGTCGATCGCACCCGCTGGCACGAGCAGGCGGTCGCCGCCCTCGCCGCCCACCGGTCCCAGGTCGACCTCGACGAGCCGTTCTGGCGCATGATGACCGCCGCCCCCCTGCCCGGCCTGCTGGGCGAGTCGTACGTGCTGGCCGCAGGCGTCCCCTACCCGGAAGGCGGCCCCGCCGACGACCTGTTCGCCGGCCTCGACCTGGACTGACCCCGCGTGCCTGCCGCCGACCACCCGCCTCGCGAGGGCGGCGACGCACGGGCCGGCCTGGGCCGGGTGCCCCGGCTCGGGCAGGTTTGGTTGGATGATCCGGTGGGTCACAGGAGCGAGGTCGAGCGCTGGTTCCGGCGGCGGGGTTTCACGTCGCTGCTCGAGGGCACGTCGATGGCCCGGCCCCGGGACCCGTACGCGGCGGTGCTCGGCACCTTCCTGGTGTTCCAGATGCTGGTGCTGGTGCCGCTGGCGGCCGAGGACCGGCTCCTCACGCTCGCCGTGGCCGCCGGCCTGCTCGTGGTGGCGTGGGTGGGGCTGAACGCCGCTGGCCGCCGGCCGCTGCTGGCCCGGCCCGTCACGGTGGGGTGGCGCGAGAAGGTGGTGTTCGTGGCCCTGCCCGCGGTCGCGGCGCTGGTGCCGCCGGTCGCCGACGTGCTCCTGGACGATCTCGTGGTGTCCGGGTGGTGGGTGAAGGGGGTCGTAGCCGCCGACCAGGCCGTGACCGCGCTCGTGATGCTGTGGGTGCTCGGGGCGCTGGTGCGCAGCGGCCTGGTGTCGGTGTTCCCGTGGCTGGCCCGGCAGACGGGTGCGGCGTTCGTGGCCGCGGGCGGGGCGCTGGGCCGTACGATCCCGCTGCTGATCGGCGTGGTCGCGATGATCTTCTTCAGCGCAGACCTGTGGCGGTCGGTGGGACGGCTGGCGGGTTGGGGGTACGTGAACGTGCTGGCCCTGTTCGCGTTGCTGTCGGCGGGCTTCCTGCACAGCCGCGAGCACCTCGACCTGCGGCGGCTGGCCACCTTCGACACCGTCGACGAGGTGGCCGAGCCGCTGGCCGACACCCCGTTGGCCCTCGACCCCGATCGGCCGCCGACGCTCCCCCTCCCGGCGGAGACGCCCCTGGGGCCCCAGCAGGAGCACGACCTCAGGCTGGTGTCCACGATGGCGCGGGTCACGGTCGTCACCGTGATCGGGCTGGCTGTCTTCGCCTTCTTCGTCGTCCTCGGCGCGATCGCCGTCAACGCCGACGTGGTGCGCGCCTGGGTGGGTGGCGAGCCGCACGTGCTCCTCACCCTCGTCACCACGCGCTACCGCTACGACCTGACCGTCGAGCACCTGCGGGTCGCCGGGTTCCTCGCTGTCTTCTCCGCCTTCTACGCCGCTGTCGCCTCCCGCACCGACCCGGGCATGCGCGAGCACATGCACGACACGGCCGAGGAGGCGATCCGCGAGGCGTGCGCCGCCCGGCTCCTGGCGCTGCACCGGTTCCCGCGGGCCGAGAAGCCTGCCGACGCCACGCCTCCCGACGCGCCCGCGGCACCCGCCGACGCCGGCTGACCGAGCGTCCGTACGCCGACCTCCCCGACCCGCGCCGCACGGGTGGACGACCGTCCAGCGGCCGGGTACGACGTGCGCCCGACCGTCAGCGGTCCGCCCCGCGTGCGCCGGGGCGACACGATCAGCCGACCCCGGACGGT
>JBHAES010000111.1:0-4252 GCA_041855725.1 Actinomycetota bacterium | reverse complement strand
CGGCGTTCAGCAGCCCCCCGATCGCCCGACCCAGGCTGTATCCGGCGACCCGGATCACCTCGCGCGCGGCGTCGGCCAGTGGCTCGGTGCTTGCCGCCAGCGCGGCGATCTGGCCGCCGCTTAGCGCGACACCCGTGGCTCGGGTGAAACACCGCTCGATCCCGGTGCCCGAAGCCACCGCCTCCAGGTGGCCGCGCCGCCCGCACGAGCACTCCAGTCCGTCGGCGGCAGCGACGTCGACGTGCCCGATGTGCCCGGCCACGAACGCCCCGCCGAGCAGCAGCTCGCCGTCGACGACCAGCCCGCCGCCGATCCCGGTGCCCGCCGCGACCAGCAGCAGCGACGCCCGCCCGCGGCCGCGGCCGTGCGCATACTCGCCCAGCGCGTGGGCATGCACGTCGTTGAGCACGGAGGTCGCCAACCCGGAGCGGGCGGCCAGCCCGCCGCGCAGGTCGGTGCCGGCCCAGCCGCGCAGCGCGTCGGTGGCCGAGGTCACCACTCCCCGCTTGGGGTCGATCACGCCGGCCGAGGCCACCGCCAGCCGCTGGGCGGGGTCGCCGCCTTCGGCCAGGTGCCGCTCGTGCACGCGGGCGGCTAGCCCCCAGGCCGCGTCGAGCACCGCGTCGGGGCCCTGCGTCGCCGGCGTGGGCACCTCGTCGAGGCAGGTCACCTGGGCGCCGTCGACGATGCCGCCGGCGATTTTCGTCCCGCCGATGTCGAGCGCGATCACGCCGGCACCCCGATCGGGTAGCGGCCCAGCGCGACGATGTGGTCGACGGTGGCCTGCGGGTCGGCTGGCTCCAGCAGCTGGGCGACCCACTCGGCGCGGGCCCGCAGCACACCGCGCCCAATCCAGGTTTCGGCGCTCAACAGCTCGTGGCCGTGGGTCCCGCCCGGATAGACGTGCAGCTCGGCGTCGCCGCCGTCGCGCCAAATGCCCGACGCGAAGGCCACCACCTCGTCGCGGAACGGCTCGGTGGAGGCGACATCAAGGAAGACCGGCGGCAGCCCGTCGAGCCAGCGGGCGCGGGCCGGCGCCTCGTAGGGGCTGACGTCCTGGGTGCCGCGGCGCTCGCCCAGGATCGCGTCCCAGGCGACGTCGTTGTCCGCGCCGGTCCAGAGGCCGTCGAAGCGGAACTGCCGCGCCGAGGTCGTGTCGTTGCGGTCGTCGAGCATCGGGCAACCGGCCAGCACCCCGAGCGCCCGGGGCCCGCCGCGGTCCCGCGCCGCTAGGGCGGTGGCGAGCGCCAGGTTCCCGCCGCCGCTCATCCCGACGACGATCATGCGGGTCGGGTCGCCGCCTAGCTCGTCGGCGTGGTCGAACGCCCATGCGAGCGTGGCGTAGCAGTCGTCGAACCCGGCCGGGGCGGGATGCTGGGGCGCGAGCCGGTACTCGGGAGAGACGAGCACGCCGCCGTGCGCGCGCACGATCCCGGCGGCCTCGCGCAGGTTGTTGAATCGGGTGCCCTTGACTAGGCCTCCGCTGTGAAAGGACACAACCAGCGGCCCGGGCCGCGGGTTGGGTTCGGTGAGCACGGCGAGCGTGATGTCCCCCGCCGGGCCAGGGATCGCGATGTCGCGGTGCGCGAGCCCCGTGACGCGCAGCTGAAACTCGCGCTCAACGTCGAGCTCGGCGGCGGGGTCGCGTTCGGCTAGGCCCGCGGCGGTGACGGGCACCCGCAGGCCGGCGTCCTGCCACAGCCGCAGGAGATGGGCCGTCGTCGGCTCGTACCGCGGTTGGTGCATCACTCTCCTCCTCGAACAGACGTCAGACATCCTACAAGGAGGTTCACCGACGGTTGATCCCCAGACCCCAGCCGAGCACCAAAACTGACCACTGGTCACGTTTGAGCCACTAGACAGCACAGTCTCGCCCACTGGTCACTTTTGGGCAGCGGCGCAATTTCGACCACTGGTCGATCTTGAGCTAGTAGACGGCACACTTTCGCCCACTGGTCACTTTTGGCGTTCGCTTGCCGGGCCTCAACCCGGGGCCCGGCTGGGCAGGCAGGCGAGGTAAGTGCGCGTTTCGATGCCCTCGCCAGCCGCGACGAAGGGGAAAACCTGGCCCTGCACGATGACGCAGCCGGGGGCCGACCACGCGCGGACCGCGAAATCATGCACGTTCGGATAGTGCTGCGCTACCCCCGCCGGCACGTCGACGGGGATCAGCCGCTCCTGGCCATCCACCATGACCCGCAACTGGCGGGCGTGCTTCGAGAAGTTCGACGGCTCCCACCCCGGAGCCGACACGCTTGGGATCGGCCAGTCCTCGTCGGCGGGGGCGTGCCACGCCTGCTCGTCCAACTCCACGACGGCGCGGGTAATCGGATCGAACGCGGCCCGGCTGTGGTCCGCTCGCCTCAGGACCAGCAGCGTCTTGGACACGGACTCGACCCGCCAGAACTCACCGAGCGGCACCGCCTCCCCGGTCTCCAGATTCAGCGCCTGGATAGCGACGTCGGCGTCTCGTTCCAGCCCAGTCACCCCCGGGGCCAGCTGCACCACCCAACCCTGCGCAGAGAGCAGTCGGCCCGGGCCGGGCACGAGCACGCCCTCGAACGCGCGCTCCTCAGCCGGATCCTGATCGGAGTAGGTGACGACGCCACACACCTGGCCGGTACACCGCAGCAGCTCAACGAAGCGAGACGACGTGGCGGGTAGGCTGGTGCGCGCTGTCTCCTCCCAAAGCACCCGGCCGCTCTCCAGGTCAATGCCGGTTCGGTCCAACCACAGCACCCGATCGGTCAGCTGACCGAAGGGCGAGGACTCAAAGGTCCCCTGCAGCACCAGCTCGCCCGTCATCGTGTCGAGCACCTCGTAGCGCCCACCGCCTTGCCGCTGCGCGCCGCACAGCGCGTAGGCGACATAGCGTCGATTCGGGCTAGCCAGCAGATACGCGCCGCGCAATTCGGGCAGGTCGTCGCCCGGCGATGCAGCCTGGTGCCACTCACACAGGAGCGCCCCGTCCCGCCGCCGCTCCCAGGCCACGGAACCGTCGGCCGAGTTCAAGCCCACCACCCCGTCGCGCAGGGCCACCACCGGACCGCGCAGCCCGGCGGCCTGGTCGCGCCAATAGCCCTCGATCTCGGCAACCCACAACGGCTCCCCAACAACCTCCCGAGGCAATTCGGGCACCTCCGCGACGGGGCTGGCCAGGCGAACGGTGAGCGGGTCCGCGTGCCCCAGCACCAGCTGGCCCACCAATGCCAGCGCGACGACACCCGCCGCCGCCCCAGTCCACGGCACCCACCGGCGGGGCGGGCCGGCATCCTCGGAGCGACGTCGGTGCAGGTCGACCGCGGACGCCAGCGTCAGTCCTAGCACCCCCACGCCAATCCAGAGCAGACTTTCTTCCCGGAAGCCCATCCGGACCTCTGAGCCCCAAGTCCACAGGAGCCAGGCCGCCAATAGCCCACCCCAAGGCACCGCGACCCAGGCCCCCTGATGTCTCCGCGCGGTCCACCAGCCGACCAGCGTCCACAGCACCCCGGCAGAAACCAGGATGATCGGCCAAGAATCGAGCGTGGCGCCGTGCAGCCCGAGGCAGGCGCCGACGACGCCCCACCCAGCCGCGGCCAGACCGGCCGCAGCCATACCGAGCGCGCCGGCCGCCCACCGATTCACTGACGCACCTCCTTGGTCTTAGGGTCGAACCAGCCGACGCCCGCCACCACCTCGACCGTGCGCTCAGCCTGCTCGGGCATGATGTCGAGTCGCCCGGCGCTGCCGTTGAGGCCCGAGCCCACGCCCACGGGCACCTCCTCGCCGGTATCGAGGTTGCGGGCCACCAGCGCGGCGCCCAACGGGGCACCCTCCGCTCGGGGCACCGCAGCGACCGCGCGGTCCAGCACCCACCCGTCGACCACCAGCAGATCCCAGGGGTTGTCTCGGTCCTCGTCGAACATCGCGGGCAGCGCGGTGGCCTGGGACTCCTCGCCCGTCTGCGCGCTCTTTAGCCGCAGCTCGCAGCCCAGCAGGTCGTCGACGCCGTCGTCGCAGCGATAGCCGACGATGAATCGCTCCGGGGTGGCGGTCAGCGACGGGACGCTCGGCAGCACCGAATCGTCGCGCCACAGCAGCTTGCCGTCGTCGAGCGCATAGGCCTCGACCCCGATCAGCACGGCCGAGTTGGTCAACTGGACGTTGACAAACTCGCGCAGCCACGCCTCCTTGACCACCCGCCCGGTGCGAGTCTCGAACACGACGATGTGCTGCTGCAGGTAGCGGCTCTCCTCCGAGGCGCGTTCCT
>JBHAES010000110.1:0-3115 GCA_041855725.1 Actinomycetota bacterium | reverse complement strand
CGTGGTGCACGCCGCGGGCTCGGACCCCACCGGTGGTGGCGGCGGTCCAGGGGCCGCCGCTGTCGCCGCCGGCCGAGAGCCAGCCGGTGGTGCGCCGCACCTGCACGTAGAACGAGCCCGCCAGCCCGGGGACGGCGACGGCGTCGCTGACGATGCGGCCGCACCGAGTGCCTGAGGTGGCCCCGTTGTTGCAGACGGTCTGGCCCGTCCAGTTCGACGACCAGCCCTTGACGGCCGCCGTCGTGCCGCTGGTCCAGGCGCCGGTGTAGACCCGGCCCGTGGTGGCGGGCGCCGCCGTCGGGTCGATCACCTGGGAGTCGATCGTCGGGATCGACGAGACCGTGGCGCCTCCGGGGGCGATCCGCTCGCCGGCGCCGTCGTGCACGGGCGCGTCGGCGCTGGGGTCGCAGTGGTGGGCCGTGAGCAGCAGGCCGGTCGAGCCAGAGGTGACGGCGAACGCGGTCGAGCAGCCGCGGCTGGTGCGGATACCGCCCTTCCACGGCGGGGCGTCGTCGAGCCGGGACTGCGGCGTGACCGCCTCGTCGGGCTCCCCGACCTCGAGGGTGACCCCGTCGCCCACCTCCCGTACGAGGCGTGCCACGTCGTCCAGCCCCGCGGACCGGACGGCCCGGACGCGCACCCCGGTGCCGTCGTGGGCGACGGCGGCACCGGCCACGCTGCCGCGCAGGTCGTCGGGCACCATGGCCGCGACGCGGGCGGCGAGCTCCTGCGCCTCGACTCGGGTGAAGGCTGCCGTGGGGTGGAGCCGCACCTCGACGCCGAGCGGCGTCTGGGTCGCGTACGCGACCACCTCGGGCGGTGCCGCGCCCTTCCACCAGACGTCGACGACGCCGCGCTCGTCGTCGACCCGCTGCCCCGCGAGACCACGGTCGCGGCCCAGCTCGAAGATCCGGTCGGCGACCACCGAGGCGCGGTCGGCGACGGACGACTCAGCCGAGGCGGCACGGCTGACGTGCTGGTCCTGCACGTCAGCGGGCAGCTCGGCCAGGACCGGTTCGGAGGCCGCAGGGGGCCCGGTGACCTCGGCGGGGGTGAGCGGCGCCCCGTACGCGAGCGAGGGGGCGACCACCATGGTCAGCCCGAGCACCAGGACGAGGACGGAGCGTCGTAGGGGGGTCATGGGCACTCCCTTTCGTGGGTTGCCCGAGTATCAGTCAAGCGTCAAGGCGGTGTCAAGGCAGCGTGGCGTGACAATCTTTGCACCCATCGGTGGGCGAGGTGGTGGGCACGGTGGCGTCGGGCGTGCACGCGGGCAGCAGGGACAGCGAGAGCAGCGCTGCCGCGGCACGCGGGGCGAGGCTCACCGGCAGCCTCGCGGGGACGCACAGGATGGCACAGCCGCCCCGCTCAGCAGGTGGCCCCCGGTTCCCGCCGCCGGACCGGCACGACTCCTCGGCTGCTCACTCCTGGTCGGCCGCCGGTTCCGTCTCGACCGGGAGCAGCTGGCGGCGGCTCGTGACCTGCTCGAGCTCCGGGGCGCTGCGTCGTTCCTCGTCGGGCAGGTTGGCCGCGGACATCAGCAGGTCTGCCACGCGGCGGAGCGCATCGTCCTGAGGGCTGTCGGGGGTGACGTCGGAGCTCACCGAGATGTTCGTGTCCTTGGTGATGACGTCGAGCACCGCGCTCTTCTTCTCCCGCCGGGTGCGGACGTAGCGGACGTCGTCGAGCAGCATCATGTCGTCGATGACGCCGTCCCGGGTCAGGGAGGCTCGGGTCGTGAGGAAGAACCGCGTGGGGGTGACCCCGAGGTAGCACGGGGTCGGGCCCGGCCGGTTGTGGACGACCTCGGCCAGGGCGAGCAGCGGCACGTCTGGGGGGAGCGCCCATCGCAGGATCGTCAGGGCCTTGCCGCGGCCCTTGTCGTCGGTCACGGCCTCGATCGCGGGGCGCAGCTCCGCCGGCTCGTCGTAGAGGGTGCCTCGCAGCTGGGCGACGATGGTGGCCATCTTCCTCACCACGTCGTCGATGCCGCTGGAGCCGCGCGAGAAGAGGTCCCGCGGGTTCCAGGCGCGACCCGTGGTCTCGGCGGCGAGGTGGCACTGGGCGTCGAGCTCCTGCAGCACCTCGGCCATGCGCTGCAACGACTCCCGCCGCCCGGCGGGGACGGTCGCGGCGAGACGCTCCATGAGCTGGTCGTCCCCGGCGCTGCGGTGCTCCGCGGCTGCGATCTCGGCGGCTCGCAGCATCTGGTAGCGGCAGTGCGCCGTCTCGGCCATGAGGAAGCCTTGGATGTCGGCGACGATGCGCTCCGCGTTGCGCCGCAGGTAGTCGCGCCGCTCGGCGTAGTCGGCGTCGAGCGCCTGGAGGTGGCAGTCGACGTATCCCTTGAAGGTCCTGAGCTCGACGGCGAGGTCGACCTCGAGGCTCCTGACCCGCTCGAAGATCCGAGGGGTGACCGTGCCGATGTGGTGGGCCTCCTCGACGGCGGAGGCGATGGTGCTGTAGAGCCCGCTCAGCCGGTTCCAGTGGTCCTGGTGCAAGGCTTGGAGCACGTCGCGGGTCAGCGCCAGGTTCTCGTCGACCTTGCGCGAGATCTGGGTGAGCTGCACGCTGATGGCGAGCAGGGTCGCCGCAGGCCCCATGCCCGCCAGGACCATCCCGGCCTTATCCCCCGCCGCGGGCGCCCACCGGACGGGGGCGGAGAACTTGCCGCCCTGGGCCAGGGTGCCGAGATAGTAGCCGTCCTTGTAGATGGGCTGCATCGCCTGGAGCTGTCGCAGCGTCTCGGGCGCCAGCCTGACCAGCCCCTGCGCCGAGACGGACGCCTTCCGGATCGAGACGGCGAGGTTGCTCGCCGCGATCACCGTGCTCAGCGCGTCGATGATCTGACCGTCGGCCCGTTCTCCGAGTCCGAAGGGCTCGACCTCCCACCCTTGCGGCACGACCTCGCCGAAGAGCACGGCGACGCCGGGCTCCACCTCCACGAGGGTCACCTGCGGCTCGGCGCCCGATGTCTCCGATGCTGACCCGTTGCTCCCGTTCATCGTCCCCCCTGACGTCGTCGTCCTACCGGCGGGCGAGAGTCTAGTCCCGGCCGCTGACGCACCGGGGCGCGCCCCGCCCGCAGGTCACAGATCGGGTCCCGGAACGCGGG
>JBHAES010000109.1:0-8964 GCA_041855725.1 Actinomycetota bacterium | reverse complement strand
CCGCTGGCGTCCCGTCTCAGACAACGGGGACATACGATGCGTCATGAAGACCTCCGCGTGTGAGTGAACTGTTGCCTACCGCTCACCCCACACCCGGAGGTCTTCCCCATCCCGACGCCGCGCCGTACCTAACCTCCGTGCCTGGTACAGCTTAGGGGCTCGACCCGGCGCCCTCGCCTCGCGCGTCCGGACCCCCGTCAGCGGCAGCAGCCGCCACCGCAGCACCCGCCCGGCTGCGCTGGGGGTGGCGGTGCGCCGCGGCCGGCGCGGCCGGTCACCGCGACCGTCGAGAGCAGCCGCACCGTGTCGGTGTGACCGGTCGGGCAGGTGGCGGGGTCCCCTGAGGCGGCCATCGGGCGCTGCACCTCGAACGTCGCGCCGCACTCGCGGCACCGGAACTCGTAGCGGGCCATGCGGCGAAGCGTAGCCGCGCCGGCACGGCGGGCGGTCGGGGCCAGCCGGTCGTCGCCGGGGTCCCCGCCCTGGGCCCGGCCAGGCCGGCCACGCGGACGGGTCCGGTCCAGCGCCGACAGCTACGGACTGAGCATGCACGAGGTGACGCCGCCCAGGGGCCCGGTCGGCACCAGCCACCACGACCACCACCGGGACCGTGACAGCAGGCGATGCCCGGTCCGCCGCGGCCGACACCAGCAGGTGCCCGCCCCACGCGGGCGGGGTCCCGTCCCGGAAAGGCGGTTCCCTTCCGCCGGGAGTGTGACCCGTCCCACACGGGCAAGGTCCCGTCCAGGCCGGCCCGCCTCGAGGGATGGCAGCGTGTGCCCGCCCCACGCGGGAGGTTCCGCCCGATCGAGGCCGAGCAGGTGTGTGGCCTGGCCGTGCCGCCCACGCGGATGGGGTTCCGTCCGTCGTCAGCCAGCCGAACCAGGACGGGGCTCGACCCGCCCCACGCGGGAGCCGTGATCTCGCTGACCCCCGGGTGGCGGCCTCGAGGGAGGTGACGCGGCGAGTCGTACGTCCTGCAGGCGCGGGGCGCGACGCGTTGCAGCCGGTGCCGTTGGCCCCCTCCGCAGTCTGGGCGATGAGGGCGGCGACGGACGCCGCGACGTCGGGGTCCATCGGTCGTGGCTGGGCCGCCGGACGCGACTGAGCCGCCGGACGCTGCGCGCCCGGACGGGTGGCTGCCCGCCTCGGTCAGGTGCGTGTGCGGGGCTCAGCGTGCGGCGAGCCGGTCGAGCAGGGCGTCGAGGTCGGGGGCGTCGGCGGCGTCAGCGCAGGCGGCCCGGGTGTGGCCGAGCGGCTCGGGCATGCGCACGTGCTCCGTACGGCCGCCGCGGCGGCGGACCGCGACCACCTCCCAGCCGGGCGCCACGACCCGGTCGCCGAACCGGGTGACGAGGGTGCCGCGCAGCCAGGCGCGCGTGTCGGCCGGGGGCTCGGTCGTCGCCCGGGTCACCTCGTCGTCGCCGACCACCGTCCGCAGGGCGCCTCGCGCCGCAAGGGCGCGGGCGGGGCTGCGCTCGAGGTCGGCCCACCAGAGGTCCAGGGCGGCGAGCCGCGGGTCGTCCCAGCCCGTCCCGGTACGCTCGCGAAGCCCCTCCAGCAGCCGCAGCTTCACTGCCCAGTCGAGGCGGTCGGCCGCCTGCGCCGGGTCGCGCCGCAGCGCGTCGAGCACCGAGCGCCACTCCCCCAGCACCGCCGCCGCGTCCCCACCCGACCCGCCGGTGGCGACCGCGTGCGCCTCGCACGCCGCCAGATGGTGCTCGAGGCCGTCGAGGGCGGTGAGCCGGCGGCCGTCGACCGTCTCGCACGTCGTGCGCAGCGTCGGGTCGTGAGAGAAGGCCCGCTGCGCCACCACCGGGTCCGCCCACCGCAGCGGCGCCACGGCGTCGTCGGTCACGGCGGCCAGCACCGCCGCCGCGCTGCCCACGGTGAGCCAGGTCTGCACCTGGCACCACGCCGGGTCGCCGGTGATCACGTGCAGCCGCCGCCACCGCCGCGGGTCGGCGTGCGGCTCGTCGCGGGTGTTGAGCACCGGGCGGTCGTGGGTGGTCTGCAGCCCGATCGGCGTCACGATGAAGTCGGCACGCTGCGACAGCTGGTAGCCGGGCCGCTCCCCGTACGCCCCCAGCCCGACCCGGCCCGCCCCCACCAGCGGCACCCGGGCCACGAGGAACCCGGTCATCACGTCGACCACCCGCTGCCACGGCGTCTGCCGGCTGACCAGGTGGTTCTCGTGGCGTCCGTACGAGGCGCCCTTGCCGTCGGTGGTGTTGCGATAGAGCCGCACGGGCAGGCCGGTGCGCTCGCGCACCCGGCGGGCCGCGTCGGCCAGCAGCCGGTCACCGGCGACGTCGTAGGCGACGCAGGCCGTCGGCGAGGCGGTCTCGGGCGAGCTGTACTCGGGGTGGGCGTGGTCGACGTAGGCGCGTCCCCCGTTGGCCAGCGCGCGGTTGGCGGCCGTCTGGTCGGGTCCGGGCCCGGCCGGCGACCCGGCGCCCGCGTCCTCGAACCCGTCCGCACCGGGCCCGGCGACGGCGCGCACCACCAGGTCGGAGAGGACCTCGGGCGCCACCTGCGTCCCGGGCGCGCTCACCCCGTACTCGGTCTCGACCCCCATCACCGGTGGGGCCCCCGTACGAGCCATGCCGCGACCGTAGCAGCCCCGCCCGCCGGCAGCACCACCCACATCCTGGAGTCGATCTCGACTCCAGGATGGGTCGCCCAGGCACAGGGACGGACCGACCCCAGACGATTGCCCCCACCGGCACGGGCGGTCGCGTCGGCCGTCGGCGTACGACGGCTGCGTACCAGGGTGGCGGCCAGGAGAGGGGTCAGGCCCTGGCCTGGACCTTGGAAGGGGACAGGTCGACCCGTGGGGGTCGCAGGAGGGCCAGCTCGGCGAGCTCCTCGGCGGCGGCGGCGGTGACGTCGGCGACCCGAAGCCCCACCTCGCCGTCGGCGATCTCGCGCTTGATCGCCAGCCGTTTCGCGCGGCCGGCCACGTCGGCCAGCAAGGCACCCGAGGCGATCTCGGCGACCGACCCCGCCTCGTACAACGCGGCCACCCCCGCTGCGACCAGCTCGGCGGCGGTCACGTCGGGGCCGAGGGGAAGGTCGTCGGTGAGGTAGCGGGCGAGGATGTCGACCGCGGCCTCGGGCCCGGGGCGGCCGAGGCTGATCCTCACGTCGAGCCGACCGGGGCGCAGCAACGCGGGGTCGATCATGTCCTCACGGTTGGAGGCGCCGATGACAAGGACGTTCGACAGGTCGTCGACACCGTCGAGCTCGGTCAGCAGCGCCGGCACGATGGTGTTCTCGACATCCGACGACACCCCCGACCCGCGTGTCCGGAACAAGGCGTCGAGCTCGTCGAAGAACACCACCACCGGCGCCCCCTCCCGGCCACGGGCCCGCGCCCGCTGGAACACCTCGCGGATCCGCCGCTCTGTCTCCCCGACGAACTTGTCCAGCAGCTCGGGGCCCTTGACCGACAGGAACAGCCCGGCCGTCCCCATACGCTCCGCCAGCGACGCCGCGACCGCCTTGGCCACCATCGTCTTGCCGCACCCGGGCGGTCCGTACAGCAGGACCCCCTTGGGGGCGGCGAGCCGGTACCGGGCGAAGCGCTCCCGTTCCAGGAACGGCAGCTCGACGGCGTCGCGGATGCGCTCGAGCTGGGCGTCGAGGCCGCCGATGTCGGCGTACGTGACGTCGGGTGCCTGCTCGAGGAACAGCGGGGAGTCGTCGGGCGGGTCGAGGACGCGCAGCGCGAGGCCCGACGCCCGGTCGACGAGCAGCCGGGCGCCGGCGCGGACCCCGAGGCCCGGCGGGTGCGCGAGGACGACCCGCGCGTCGCCGAGGCCGGAGACGACGACCCGGTCGCCGTCGAGCACCTCGTCGACGATGGCCACCTCCCCGGTCACCACCGGACCGCCGACCGCCACCACCGTGGACGTCTCCCCTAGCCAGGCCCGCATTCCAGGTGTCAGGTCGGCACGGTCCACCGACGGCTCGGCCGCCACCCGCAGGAGGCGGCCGCCCGATCCGACCACGATCTCGTCGTCACCGCCCGACGGGGACGTGACCGAGACCACCGTGACGGCCGTCCACGGCGGCGCGGTCAGCGCGTCAAGCTGGCCGCGAAGGGTCTCGAGCCGGGTACGGGCCTGCTTGAGGGCAGCGGTGAGCCCCTCGTTCTGCTGCGCGAGGGCGCGTACGTCGGCCCTGGCGTCGGCGAGCCGCCGCTCCGCCAGCTCCCGAGCCCGGTCCGCCTGCGTGGTCATGGCCCCACCGTAACGCCCTGTCCGCCCGTACCCGCCCGGCGCCCCGGCGCCCCTCGGTCGCCGTCACATCGTGGAGTCGAGATCGACTCCACGATGTGACGGCCGTGGACCGACCGGTCCCGCTGAGGCGAGCCGGTCCCGACCCCGGCCCTCCGGAACGAGGGCCGATGCATCCTGGAGTCGATCTCGGCTCCACGATGTCTGGCCGAGGGAGTGCCGAACGTCGAGGGGGGCCAGCTGCTGGCTGGGCACCTGTGGGTGCGGGCCGGGGTCGCGTAGCGTGCAGGTCATGACCTTGCGCCAGGAGCTGTCCGACACCCCCGCCGACGACACCCTGCTCGGGGTGCAGCTCCTCTTCGAGGGACCGGCCCCGCTGGACCTGGCCGCCGTCGCCGCCGATGTGCGACAGCTGGGAGACGTTTCCGCCGCGACGACGATGCTCGCGCTCCCGGGGCTGTCCCGTACGCACGGCGCCCCCGTCCCGGTCGCCTACCTGGCCTCCGATGTCGCCCCGATGGACCGTCCTCCGCTCGACGACGTCGCCGCGTCGCAGTTGTGGCGGCTCCCCGACCCGGCCGTGCTCGACCGCTGCACCCACAGCAGCCTCCTCGTGGAGTTCATGGGCCGGGCGCTCCCCGTACGGGCCCGGGTGATGGCGATGGCCGAGGTCGCCGCGGCGGCTGCGCGGACGGTGCTGGGCGTCGTCGCCGTACGCTTCACCCACTCCGACCTCGTGCTGGCCCCGTACGACCTCGTCACCATGGCCGACGCCAGCGGGGATTGGTGGGAGGCGCTCGCGTTCCACGTCCGGTACTTCCGCGTCAACGACTCCGACACCGAGGCGCTCTTCGACACCTACGGGCTCTACGCGCTCGGCCTGCCCGACGTGCAGCTCCACGCGACCGGCGTCGACCCCGGCGACGGGACCGGCTACGTGGGAGACGTCGGCCTCTACCTCCTCGCCCACGGTGACGTCATCGAGGACGGCAGCACCGTGGCCGGCATCGACCGTGAGCAGCGGTGGCCCGCCCAGCACGAGATGTCGCTGGTGCAGCCCTCCCGCGTGGTCGTCGACGTACGGGCCGGCGACCAGGCAGCCGGACGCCGCGACTGAGGCCCGTACGAGCGACCGTCACCCGAGCCGGGCCCGCTGCGCTTCAGCCGATCGAGATGGTGAGGGTGTCGAGGGGGATCTGGAGCGCCTCGGCGATGCGGGCGAGGAAGGTGTGGGGGTGGTCGAGATCCTGCCAGGTCCAGTGGACCACGATGTACCCGTCGGCCTCGAGGTCGCGGTCGCGTTGCTGCTGGCGGGTGAGCGCCTGCTCGACGGAGATGCCCAGGTGGGTCTTCATGTGGTACTTCGCGACGCCGTCGAACTCCCCGATCACCGTGCGACCGTTGGCCTTCAGCAGGAAGTCGGCGCGGTAACGGCGACCGCTGCGGCAGCGCACCTCCACCTGCAGACTGGGCCGGGGCAGGCCGGAGCGGAGCAGGTGTGCCCGACTGCGGGACTCGCCCACCGACTCGGAGCGGGCGGTCAGCTCGCCGACGGCGGCACGCGCCGCACGGATCCCGGCGACGGGGCCGTAGCAGGCCAGGGCGTCCAGGATCTCCTCCCGCGTGGTCAGACCATGGCGCAGCGCATGGTCACCTGCAGCGAGGAACCACTCCAGGGGCAGCGTCAGTGCGAGCTCGGCGAGCGTGAACGCCACCGTGGCGACCGGCACCTTCAGCCGACAGCGACGCACCACCGCGTGCGGCGGCAGCTCCCCGATCCGCACCCGCAGGTACCGGGACACGAACGGCCATCCCTTCGGGCGCACCACCGACACCCGTGACAGCGCCCAGTCCGGCACCGGCAGCCCGTGGACCACCGCTGCCGACACCCCCGTCACCACCCCGCCGCAGCGCAGGTAGGCGTACGTGACCAGCACCAACGCCAGGTGCCACTCGTCCGACGTCCGCGGCAGGCGCCCCTTGAGGTACCCCGCTCGCCGCAACCGATAGAACCACCTCCCCATCTTGTAGTAGGAGAAACCCTCCTCGACCAGCACACGTGCCAACTTGATGTTCACACCCAAGACATCCGACATTCACCCCCGTTCGTGTCACGCCCCCGCCAGATCTGTGGACAACCCCCGTCGCCGTGCCGGATGTGGACACCTGCAACGGATCCTGGAGCCGAGATCGACTCCCGAATACCTGGGAACGTTCGACCACCATCTAAGTAAGACGGGCATCGAATGAGCGCCATCCAGCCTGGAGCCGAGATCGACTCCCAGATGTGATGTCCGCGTCACTCGCTGGGCGGCTCGACACCCCTTGGTCGTGGGCCCTGGTAGTCGGCGCCGTACGCGCCCGGCGCCGGGCGGCGGCGGCGGAGGGGGGCCTGGACACCGGGTGCCAGGCGGCGGGTGAAGATCAGGAAGCCGGTGTGGCCGGCGGAGCCGTGGCCGGGGCGGATGGCGAGGCCTTCGGCGTGCCACTTGCGTACGGTGAGATCGACCGCCTCCGGCTCGGTCCAGCCGCCGTGGGCGCGGAGGGTGTCCATGGTGCGGCCGAGCTGGGTGGTGGTGGCGACGTAGCAGCACAGCACGCCACCGCCCTGCAGCACCTCGCCGACCGCGTCGACGCACTCCCACGGGGCCAGCATGTCGAGCACCGCCCGGTCGACCGGCTCGGGGCCGATCGTCTCCACCAGGTCACCGACCCTCACCTCCCACGCCGGGTGCCGCCCGCCGAAGAACGTGTCGACGTTGGTCGTCGCCACCTCGGCGAAGTCGGGGCGCCGCTCGTACGACCACAGCCGCCCCGTCGGGCCGATCGACCGCAGGATCGAGATCGACAACGCCCCGGACCCGACCCCGGCCTCGAGCACGCGAGCGCCCGGGAACATGTCGGCGTACATGAGGATGTGGGCGGCGTCCTTCGGGTACACCACCGCGGCCCCGCGCGGCATCGAGACCGTGAACTCCTCCAGCAACGGGCGCAGCGCGAGATAGTCGACGCCGCCCGCCGAGGTCACGACGACGCCGTCGGGCCCGCCGAGCAGCTCGTCGTGCCGGATCGCTCCCTTCGTCGTGTGGAACACGCCGCCCTCGACGAGGCGCACCGAGTGCCGGCGCCCCTTCGGGTCGAACAGCGACAGCCGCTCCCCCGCCCGAAGCGGCCCCGTACGGATGCCCGACCAGTCCGCCGGCGTGGACGGGGACGTCGCCCCAACCCTGCCACCCACCTCGGGCACCTCCGCGCGCGGGTCGTCGCTCACCACATCCCCTCCCCTCCCCGCCACGGTCCGCAGACCCGGACGCCCATCGTGCCACCCGGTGCGGCCAGGGTCCCCGGGGCGTACGCCGCCGTCACTGGAGCCCCACCGGCCACAGCGCCAGCTGCCACCCGGGCCCGTACCTCGGCTCGCGCGTCTTCACGTGGGCCGCGTAGAACACGTGGTCGTCCTCCTGCGAGATGGGCAGCACGGTGAGGTCCGCCGCTGCCTGCTGCTGGATCTCGGCGAGGTACTGGTCGCGGGTGGTGGCGTCGGTCACCGTACGCGCTTGCCGCTCGAGGTCGGCCACCTTGGCCGCGCTCCCGGGCGGTGCCGCGTCGCGGTAGGTCTGCATCCACGCGAACGGGGTCGCGACCCACGCCTTGAGGTCGACGAGCAGCAGGTCGGCGGTCGGGGAGTCGGGGGTGAGGGTGACCGTCGCGTAGCCGGCCGCCTCGATGCGGTCGCGGATGTCGCGTGCCCGCTCCCGCTCACCGGTGATCGTGGAGACGTACGCAACCGTCAGCGACGGCCTCGCCCCCTCGGCGGGTGGTGCCAGCGACGGTGCTCCCCCGAGCGGGAACGCCGACGTGTGCCCGGCGACGCCGCCCGGGATGATCGAGCCGAGCGTACGACCGTCCTGGAGCGCCTGGCTGATGCGCTCGCGCAGCCCCAGGTCGAGCCGCTGCCCCGACGACGGGCTCCACACCAGCAGGTGGACCTTCGTGCCGCCCAGCACCTCGTGCCGGAAGCGGCTCTCGGTCAGGTGGTCGGGACTGGCGGCGATCTCGCCGTCGAGCCGCTTGAGCGCGGCATCGTTCAGGCCCCGCCACACCACGTCCACCTCATTGCTGCGCATCGCCGCCTCCAGCGCGGTGCTGTCGGCGAAGTACTGCAGCTGCAGGTAGGCCACCGACGCGGCCGTGTGACCCTTGTAGAAGGAGTACTGCCGCAGCAGCAGCCCCTTCGAGTTGGTCGTGTGGAACCGGAACGGTCCCGACCCCACCGGCTCCTCCCCCTCGGCGAGCAGGGCGTCCTCGCGGAACGTCGTCGGGTCCACGATCGACGCCGCCGGACCCGCCAGCGCGAACCCGAACTGGTTGTCGGGCCACTTCAGCACGAACCGTACGGTGAGCGCGTCGGGGGTCTCCACGCGGTCGAGGGCCGACAGCTGCGACGCCGACGACCCCGGCACGGCGAGGCGCAGCGCCCGCTCGATCGAGAACTTGACGTCGGACGAGTCGAGGTCGGTCCAGTTGTGGAACGCCAGCTTCTCCTTCAGCGTGCACTCGTAGACGGTGGGCTCGGTGAACACGCAGTCGCGCGCCGCGTCGGGGTAGAGGGTGGCGCGCCCCTGGTCAGCGCTCATGAGGCGCTGGTAGAGCGCGCCGGCCATGGTCACCCCCATCGCGTCGGTGACGGCGGGCGGGTCGTAGGTGGTGACCCGCTCGGTGG
>JBHAES010000108.1:0-2515 GCA_041855725.1 Actinomycetota bacterium | reverse complement strand
CAGGGTGCTGGGCGGCGCCTGCTCCGCGTCGGCCTGCGGCAGCCCCACCGAGACGCTGAAGGCACCGGCGGCGTCGGTGGCGGAGGCGACCGTCACGTCGCCCCAGCTGGTGGTCACCTCGATGGGGGCTGCCGGGACCGGCGTCGAGCCGGCCGTCAGGGTGCCCGTCACGTCGAACCAGCCACCGGTGGCGACGGTGTCGGTCGACGCCTTCGCGGCCAGGGTGAGCGTCCCCGTGGCCCGGCTGGGGGCCGCCTGCGTGGTGGGCGCCGCGGAGGTGACCACGGGCGGCTGGGCCGCGTCGGGGCCGACGACGAACGCCGCCATGGTGGTGGTCGGGCCTGACGAGACGCCGCCCGCGTAGGTGACCAGTGCCGTGTGCCGCCCTGCGGCGAACCCGGTGACGGTGGTGGCGTAGGCGCCGCTGCCGGTGGTGGTGACCTGCCCGTGCGAGCGCCCGTCGATCGCCACGGCGAGCCGCGCGCCGCCGATCGGGGCGCCGTCGGGCGAGGCCAGCACACCGGTGAGCCGCACGCCCTGTCCCACCGGCTCCGCAGACAGCGACAGCCGCGACGTGACCGGCACCCGGGTGGGAAGGTTCGTGGCCCACGTGGGCGGGGCGGCGGGGGCGTCGGGCTGGGCGAGCGCCTGACCGGGCATCGCCCAGGCGGCTCCGGCGCAGACGACCCCCACGAGGCCGATGATCAGGCGCACCACGGTGCGCGACGGCGTCGCTGTCTTGCAGGTCATCCGCACTTCCGTCCCCGGCTCGTCGACTGCTTGCCATCCCCACCGTCCGGCGGGCCCCTCCGCGCGGCGGGCCGAGCCCGGACCGCGCCGTCGGTGCCCGCCAGTGTAAGCACATGCGCCCCCGCCGGGCGACCTGGGCACCCGCGGCCGGTCCGACCCGGGGCGCCACTTGACCACGACCCGCTTCCTTAAGTTAGTCTGAGAAAGACTCAGCCAGGATGTGGCGTACGGGCAGGCCCGTCAGGTCCCGCCCTACGTCCGGACTCAGCTCGCACCCGAGGAGCCCAGCCTTATGATCCGTCCCCCCTTCCGCAAGGAAGCCACGCTCTTGGCCGTGGGTGCCGTCACCCTCGCCTTCGGCGTCGTCGGCGCGATCGCGAGCGGGCCGGTCGGTCCCACGGCCGCCGAGCCGGCCGCCACGACGTCGGCCCCGACGCTCGAGACCGTCCCCCGGATCGAGGCCGAGCCGCTGAGCCGCGGCGGCGAGCGGGCCGAGCTGGAGACGCCGGAGGCCACCGCCGAGGCCCAGCCGTCGGCGGCCCTGGAGCTCACGCCCGAGTCCCAGCCGTCGGCGCCGGCCACCCGCACCCTCTACACCACCACCACGGTGAACGTGCGCGAGGCGGCCGACGCCGGCTCCGACCTGGTCACCACCCTCGCCGAGGGCAAGGCCGTCACCGCCGTGGGCGACGCGGTCGAGGGCTGGCAGCAGGTCTCGGTCAGCGACTCCACCGGGTACGTCTCGGCCCAGTACCTGAGCGCCCAGGCGCCCGCCACGCCCACGGCGACGGCCTCGAGCAGCAAGGCCACCACGACGAGCAAGGCCACGGGGCAGGCCGCGTCTTCCGGCTATCCCGCCTGCGCGAGCGGGTCGGCGGTCGAGTCCGGCCTCACGGCGAAGGCCATCAACGTGCACCGGGCCGTCTGCAACACCTTCCCCGCGGTCACGTCGTACGGGGGCTGGCGCGCCGACGGCGAGCACGCCGACGGCCGGGCCATCGACATCATGGTGAGCGGCGCGACCGGCCGCGAGATCACCGCCTGGCTGCGCGCCAACGCCGGCAGCCTCGGCATCAACTCGATCATCTACGAGCAGAAGATCTGGACCCGGCAGCGCTCGGCCGAGGGCTGGCGCTCGATGAGCGACCGGGGCAGCGCCACCGCCAACCACTACGACCACATCCACGTCCAGGTGACGTCGTAGCCGACCCGGCCCGTGGCGGGTCCGGCGTCCCGGGCCCCGCCCGGCGGTCGGGCTGGCAGCCTCGGCTGTGCCGTGTCACCGCAGCCCGATAGGGTCGTTCCATGATGGTTGACGCGACGAAGACCGATGCCTGGGACGAGCTGACGCGCCGCAAGGCCTCCTTCGCCCCCGACCTGCGCCGGTGGTTCGCCGACCCCGACCGGGTCACCGAGCTCACCCTCACCGCCGGCGACCTGCACGTCGACCTGTCGAAGAACCTCGTCAACCGGGGCGTCTACAACGCGCTCGTGCAGCTGGCCCGCGAGGTGGGCCTCGAGGACCGGCGCGACGAGATGTTCCGCGGCGACCGCATCAACGTCACCGAGAACCGGTCGGTGCTCCACACCGCGCTGCGGCGGCCCCGCACCGACTCGCTCGTCGTCGACGGGGTCGACGTGGTGGCGCAGGTGCACGAGGTGCTCGACAAGGTGTACGCGTTCGCCGAGCAGGTGCGCTCCGGCGCGTGGACCGGCGTCACCGGCAAGCCCGTCACCACCGTGGTCAACATCGGCATCGGCGGCT
>JBHAES010000107.1:0-11149 GCA_041855725.1 Actinomycetota bacterium | reverse complement strand
TGGGAGCCGGGTGAGGCGGCGGGGTGCTGCCTCAACCTGCCCTGAGTATTCCACACCTGCCTCGCGGGACCACAACGACGCGTGGTCCGTCGCCCGGTCGGGGCGCGGGAGCCATCCCGAGCGCCGCCGACGCCTCAGGCGAAGGGGTCCCCCACCCCACCGTCCGCGTCGAGGGGGCCCTGGGCGAGCCGGGTCAGCCGCGGCGGCGGGTCGCCGGGCACCCGTGGGTCGACCTGCCGCAGCGCGGTGACGACGTCGTCGGGCCGGACGAGGGGGGTGCCGTGGCGGGTGACCGTCACGAGCCTCGGGCCCGCCGCGTCGAGGGTGAGCGACACCACGGCGCCACGGGCGTCGAACGTCCGCAACCCGGTCTTGGTCATGCGTTCGACGGGCACCTCGTCGCGGGCCAGGAAGGCCGCCACCGCCTCGGCCAGCACCTCGGGCGGGGCCCCGGGCAGCTCGATCTGCCACCGCGACGCCTGCAACCGTTCCGCCAGGGCGGGGGTGCCGGGTGGGGCCACGACCGCGGCGACGACGTCGAGCCCGGTGGGCAGCGTGTGGTCGAGGGCTGCCCGCACCTTCTCGGGGTCGCACACCTCGGCCAGCCCGATCTCCAGGTACTCCGCCTCGGTGGCCGCGCCCGTGGGCGACGCGTTCGCGTACGAGATCCGCGGGTGGGGGCTGAACCCCGACGAGTACGCCATCGGCACGCCGGCGCGTCGCAGGGCACGCTCGAAGGCCCGCGAGAAGTCACGGTGCGACGTGAACCTCGCCCGGCCGCGCTTGGCGTAGCGCAGCCGGATCCGCTGGACCGGGGGCGCCTGCTGCTCGGGCTGCTGTCGGGGCACGGCGCCACCCTATCGAGCCGGCCGCCTCCCCCGACGCTCCCGGCGGGCTCCCTCTCACCCCGGCTCGGGCGAAGGCACGGCCCCGACCACGCGGGGTGGTCGGGGCCGTCGGGTCCGAGGTCACTTCATGGTGCCCTGGCTGACCGATCCCTGCAGCTGGCGCTGGAAGAGGATGTAGATGACCAGCACGGGTGCGACGGTGATGACGAACGCGGCGAACTGCGCGCCGAAGTTCACGTCGTAGCCCGCCGAGACCGTGAAGGCCGCCAGCCCCTGGCTCAGGACGTAGTTCTCCTTGCGGGTGTTGAGCGCCACCGGCAGCAGGAACTGGTTCCACAGGCCGAGGAAGTTCATGATCGCCACGGTGGCCAGCCCGGGCTTCGCCATCGGCAGGTAGATCCTGAAGAAGGTCACCCACGCGTTGGCGCCGTCGATCTGGGCCGCCTCGCCGATCTCGTCGGGCAGCGACCGGAAGAACGCGTAGAGGAAGAACACCGTGAAGGGCAGGGCGAACGACACGTACGTGACGATCAGGCCCTCGCGCGTGTTCCTCAGGCCCAGGTTCTGCAGCTGCATGAACAGCGGCACGATGGCCAGGAACACCGGGATCATCAGGCCACCCAGCATCGCGTAGTAGATGCCGCGCATGACGGCATGCCCGACCTTGCTGTCCGGCATGTCGAACCTGGCCAGCACGTAGGCGCACATCGCGCCCAGCAGCATCACGAAGAAGAGTGCGAAGCCGACGACGTAGACGGTGTTGAAGAAGTACTGGCCGATGCCTGCCTTCTCCCACGCGAAGGCGTAGTTCTCGAACGCGGGCGCCTTCGGGAGCGAGAACGGGGAGCTGAAGATCTCGCTGGTCGTCTTGAACGACGTCATGAGGGTCCACAGCAGCGGGAGGATGACGATCAGGCTCCACAGCACCAGCACCACGTGCGACGAGATGGCGGTGATGCGGTCGCCGAGCCGGCTGGAGCCGCGGACGGTCTGAGAGGTGGTCGTGCTCATGCCATCGTCACCCGGTCCCGGCCGCCGGTCAGCGCGTTCACGGCGAACACGATCGCGGCGAAGCCCATCGTCATGACGCCCATCACCACGCCCATGGCGCACGCGACGCCGAACTGCCCCTTCTCGAGGGCGGTCGACATCAGCTTCTGGCTCATGGTGAGGGTCGAGTTCTCAGGGCCGCCGAAGGGGAAGAGCGTCTGGGCGTAGACATACATGTCGATGGCGGCGATCCCGAGGTAGATGTAGGCCGTCTGCACGTTCTCTCGCACCAGGGGCAGCGTGATGTGCAACGCGGTCCAGAAGCGGCCGGCGCCATCGATGCGAGCGGCCTCGTAGATCTCGGCCGGGATGCCCTTGATGGCGGCGATGAACAAGATCATGTAGAAGCCCACCAGGCTCCAGATCATGACGAACATCATGACCGGCATGGCGGTGGCCGCGTTACCCAGCCAGGGGAACATCTCGAACCGCTCGAGCCCCAGCCAGGCGAGGAACCCGTTGACGAGACCGGACTTGGCGTCAGGCACCAGCACGAGCGTGAACATGAGGCCGGCGGCCACGGCCGGGATGGTGTAAGGGAAGAACGAGACCACCCGGTAGAACCCCGCCCCCGCAAGCCCGCGCGTCTGCCCCCGCGACGAGCCGCCGACGGTGACGAGGGTGGCCAGCGCCAGCGACAGGCTGATGATGATGACGGGGATGAGGATCGCGAGGAAGGTGTTGTTCCACATCGCCTTGCGGAAGTCGGCGTCCGCCAGGATGGTCTGGTAGTTACGGATCCCCACCAGGTCCATGGCGGGCGAGAACCCGCTCCAGTTGGTGAACGAGTAGCCGATCGCCTGCAGCAGCGGCCACACCACGAAGGTGACGAACAGGGCGAGCGGCAGCACCAGGAACACCACGAACAGCGAGACGACGTCCCAGGTGAGCGGGCGCCGCCGCCTCCCCGCACGCGGGGTGCGGGGAGGGGCGGTGACAGCCGGGGCAGTCACGACATGACCTTCATCACAACCTCCTGCGCCGGCCTGCCCGGCGTCCGACTAGACCTCGAGCTTCTTGACGTTGGGGTCGTTGGCGACCTTGTCGACGATCTCCTGCAGCTGCTTGCGGGCGGTCGCGGCGTCGATCGTGCCCTCGAGGAACGAGTTCATGACCACCAGGTTCTCGCGGTTGATGCCGTAGAACGCGATGAAGCGGTAGTCGAAGGTCTTGGTGCCCGCGGCCTGGAAGAGGGTCTCCTGCGACTTGAGGCCCGTCGAGCCGTCGGCCGGCAGGGCGCCCTTGACCACGGTGAGGGAGCGCTTGGTCTTCGAGAAGTTGGCGGCAGCATCCTTGGAGAGCATGGCCCGCAGGGTCTCGAGGCCGCCGGCCTTGTTCTTGGCCTTGGACGGCACGATGAAGGGCTCCCCCGGCGCCGAGCGCAGGGCCTCGACGCCCAGCTTCGGCGACGACGTGAGGACGAGCTCGCCCGTACCAGTCATCTCGAAGCCATCCTTGGTCTGGGACCTCATCTCGTTCTCGATCCAGCCACCGCTGGGGTAGAGCAGCGCCTCCTGGCCGTTGGACCACTGCGCCTGGGCGGCCGTGAACTGGGTGCCCGAGCCGCCCGGCTTCATGTAGCCGGCCTTGATGATCTCCTCCCACGCCTTGAAGACCTCGACCACGGTCGGCTGGCTGTAGCAGCCCGGGTCCAGCTTCTCGAACGCGAGGCGGACCTCGTCGCCGCCCTCCTTGATGGCCGAGCTGATGGCGGTGGTCAGGTAGTAGGTGGCCGCCTCCTTGCCGAACAGGAAGAGGTACTTGCCCTTGGCCTTGGCCTTGGCGCCGAGCTCCATCGCCTCGGCGTAGGTCGTCGGCGGGGTCCACCCGTTCTCGCGGAACAGGGAGGCGGAGTACCACAGGGCGTAGATCGAGACGGCGTAGTTGATGGCAGCCAGCTTGCCGTTGTAGGTGCCCGCCTTCTTGATGGCGTCGACGTAGACCGTGTCGGCGATCTTGGTGCCCTCGTAGCTGGGGGCCTCGAGCACCTGGGTGAGGTCCTCGAGCTGGTCGACGATGGTGGCCATGCCGATGGAGCCGGCACCAGAGTTGTCGATGACGTCCGGCGGGTCGCCCGCCACGAAGCGGGGCTGCAGCTCCTGGGCGATCTGGTTCGACTGGGTCACCTTGACGGTGATGCCCGTCTTCTCCGCCGCCCGGGCACCCGCGTAGTCGACGTAGTCGGTGCCGTAGCCGCCGTTGAAGATGTAGGCGTCGACGGTGCTGCCCTTGGTCACACCGAAGGGGTTGTCAGCCGTGCCGGTGGGGGTCTGACCACCCGTCGTGGTGGTGCCGGTGCCGCCGGCGCAGCCGGCTGTCACCAGGGCGGCGGTCGCGATGGAGCCACCGAGCAGTGTGCGGCGGTCGAGGGTCATGGTGTCTCTCTTCCTCTCGTCGGACCCGCTGACGCTGCGGGTCGGTGGGCAATCTAGCGCTGGGAGCCGCGAGACGGAACAATGTTGCGCGTCTCGCTACCGAAACGTGATCTTTCTACGTCGCGGCGGGGTGGCGTTCAGCCGTCGAGCCTGAGCCGCCCACGGTAGCGCTCCTTCAGCACGTCGTTGTGCTCGTCGCCGCCTGGGATGTTGGCCGACAGGTAGACCGGCACGTCGGCCCCGCGGGCGGCGAGCTGCTCGGCCACGCCCAGAGTCATCAGCTGGGCGATGACGGCCCCCGTGATCGACGAGATCGCCCCCATCACGTGGCCCGAGTCGAGCGTGAGGGTGGAGTCGCCGTACGGGGCGAGGTTGTCGATCACCACGTCGGCGATCTCGGCGAGCTTCTTGCCCGACGGGTGCTTGGACGTGACGCCGGCGGTGTGCGCGAGGCTCGTGACCGCGATCACCGTGTGGCCCGCCGTCTTCGCCGCGAGCGCCACGCCGACGATGGACCCGTTGACCCCGGAGTTCGACACCACCACGAAGATGTCGCGGGGGTCGCGCGGGTAGAGGGCGAACAGGTCGTCGGCGAACGACGGGTCGCGCTCCAGCTCGGGGGTGAGGTCGGCCGCGTCGAGGTCGCCGTAGATCACCATGTCGCGCAACGACATCCGGCTGGTGGGGATGAGGCCACCGGCCCGCCCCGCCAGCTCCATGCAGAACGCCTCGGAGTGCCCGGTGCCGAAGCTGCGGATGACACCGCCCTGGGCGACCGCGTCGGTCAACAGGTCGACCGCCTGCTTGATGGTGCCCTCCTCGGCCTCGCGCAGCAGCGCCGGCAGCCGTCGCGTGACCTGGTCGACGAACGCCTCGTTGATGTCCATCTGGTCCTCTTTCGCCTCCGATGACGGGGGCCAGTCAAGCATCTGGGCGTCGTCCTGTCACATCCGGCCCCCACGTCGTGGCGCTGCTTGTCACAGCGGGATTTTGTTCATCGGACCAGTAGTTCACGACCTGCCACAATCGCCCCATGCGGACTGTTGTGGCGATCGATGCCGGGGGGACCTCGACGCGCGCGGTGCTGGTGACGAGCGACGGGACCTGCCTCGGCCTGGGCCGGGCCGGGGCCGGGAACCCCACCTCGTCAGGGCCCGACCACGCGGTCGCCAACCAGGTCGCGGCGACGGCGGCGGCGATCGAGACCGCTCCGGCGGGCACTCCCCCACCCGACCTCGCGCTGCTGAGCGCGGCCGGCGTGTCGTCGTGGGCGGTGCCCCTGGCCCGAGAGCCGTTCGCCCGGCTCGGCATCCCCAGGCTCGAGGCGACCGGCGACGTGCAGAGCGCCTACTTCAGCGGCACGGCTCGCCCAGACGGCCACGTGCTGATCGTGGGCACCGGCGCCATCTGCGGCCGGATGCGCGCCGGGGCGCTCGTGCGGGTACGCGACGGCATCGGCTACCTCCTGGGCGACGAGGGGTCCGGCTTCTGGATCGGGCAGGCGGTGGCCCGGGCAGCCGCGGCCGACCTCGACGGGCGCGGGCCCCGGACAGCCCTCACCGACGCGGTGGCGGCGACGCTCACCCCTCAGGACGCCGACCCCGCCGACGTCCGCGACCCCCGGCTCAGCGCCCTCGTCACCCGTACGTACGCCGGGCGAGCGGCCGAGCTCGCCGGCTACGCCCGGATCGCCCTGGCGCTGCCCGACGACCCCGTCGCCCAGGGCATCGTCGCCGCCGCGGCCCAGCGGGTGAGAGACCTGGCGGTGTCGCTGGTCGAGGGCGAGGACGCCGACGATGGCCCCGTCGTGCTGGCGGGCGGGCTCCTGTTCGACGGCAGCCCGCTGGCCCGGCCGCTCCACGAGCGCTGGCCGGGCCGCTGCCGCCGCGCCGAGGACGGGCTCGCCGGGGCCGCCCTCATCGCGCTGCGCCTGCTCGGCACCGAGGGCGCCGACGAGGACGCCCTGCTCCGACGCATCCGCACCTCCATCGACGCCGTACGCTGACGACCGCCGGCGGGCGCTCGACCCTCGGCGGCCGCAGCCACGGTGCACGAGGCGGCACCACCGCGTCCATGACGCCGTGAGGCGAGCCTTCCCTGCGTGGACAGGACATCCGCGAAGGAGGAGGATGCTGGCACCGAACGCGTCATCGACGCACGAGCATCCTCGGGAGGCACCATGACCATCACCGACCTGCCGGACGTCACCTGCAGCGTGGACACCTGCGGCTACCACCACGACGGGTGCCAGGCCCCGGCCATCAACGTCGGCAGCGACGACGCCTGCACGACCTTCCTGCCCCTCGGCGTCGACGGCGGACTGCCGAAGTTCGTGGCCCACGTCGGCGCCTGCCAGCGCACCGACTGCGCCCACAACGACCACGCGCTGTGCGGCGCCGAGTCGGTGCTCATCGGCGCCGGCAGCGGCACCGCCCACTGCCAGACCTACACCGCCGCGCAGCCGGACCCTCGGCCCCGGTGCCCGCGGGCACCGGGGCCGCGTCGTGCCCAGAACTCGCGACCGGCCCCACCGGCGCTCGACCGGGCGGGTCCGCACCTGGGCCCGCTGGGCAGCACCCCTCGGTGGGGCGGGGAGCGGCCGCGGGTGCGGCGCGTCAGTCGACCCCGAGGTCGCGGCGCAGGGTCGGCATGGGCAGGAGGGTGCGCCCGGTCGGGCCGATCTGGGTCTCGGTGCCCAGCTGGGGGCAGACGCCGCAGTCGTAGCAGGGGGTCCAGCGGCAGTCGTCGACGGTGCGGTCGTCGAGGGCGTCCTGCCAGTCCTCCCACAGCCAGTCGCGGTCGAGGCCCGCGTCGATGTGGTCCCAGGGCAGCACCTCGTCGACGTCGCGCTCGCGGGTGGTGTACCAGTCGAGGCTCAGCCCGAGCGGGGTGAGCTCACGCTCGCAGGCAGCGGCCCACCGCTCGTACGAGAAGTGCTCCGACCAGCCGTCGAAGATGCCGCCGTCACGGTAGACGGCCTCGATGACCCGGCCGACGCGGCGGTCGCCGCGCGACAGCAGACCCTCGATGATCCCGGGGCGGCCGTCGTGGTAGCGGAACCCGATGGCCTTGCCGTAGTGGCGGTCGGCCCGGATCGTGTCGCGCAGCAGGTGGAGCCGGTGGTCGATGGTCTCGGCCGACGCCTGCGCCGCCCACTGGAACGGGGTGTGGGCCTTGGGCACGAACCCGCCGATCGACACCGTGCAGCGGATGTCGCGGGTGCCGGCCTCGCGGCGGCCCGTCTCGATCACCCGGCGGGCGAGGTCGGCGATGGCGAGCACGTCGTCGTCGGTCTCGGTGGGCAGCCCGCACATGAAGTACAGCTTCACCTGGCGCCAGCCCGAGGCGAACGCGGCGGCGACGGTGGCGATCAGGTCGTCCTCGGAGACGTTCTTGTTGATGACGCGGCGCATCCGCTCCGACCCGCCCTCGGGGGCGAAGGTGAGCCCGGAGCGGCGACCGTTGCGCGACAGCTCGTTGGCCAGGTCGATGTTGAACGCGTCGACCCGGGTGGAGGGCAGCGAGAGCGACACGTTGGTGCCCTCGTAGCGGTCGGCGAGCTGGCGGGTGACCTCGGCGATCTCGGAGTGGTCGGCGCTCGACAGCGACAGCAGGCCCACCTCCTCGAGCCCCGTCGCCTCGAGGCCGTCGGCGATCATCCGGCCGATGGTGTCGATGGACCGTTCCCGCACCGGGCGGGTGATCATGCCGGCCTGGCAGAACCGGCAGCCGCGGGTGCAGCCGCGGAAGATCTCCACCGAGTAGCGCTCGTGGACGGTCTCGGCGAGCGGCACGAGCGGTGCCTTCGGGTAGGGCCAGTCGTCGAGGTCGACCAGGGTGTGCTTGGCGACCCGGAACGGCACGCCACGACGGTTGGGGCGGACGTGGCGGATGCGGCCGTCGGGCAGGTGGTCGACGTCGTAGAACGCGGGCACGTACGCGACCCCCGACACGGCGAGCCGCAGCAGCAGCCCCTCGCGCCCGTCGGGGCGGCCCTCGGCCTTCCAGGCGCGGACGTGCTCGGCGACGTCGAGGCTGGCCTGCTCGCCGTCGCCGACGACGGCGGCGTCGACGAAGTCGGCGATCGGTTCGGGGTTGAACGCGGCGTGCCCGCCGGCGAGCACGAGCGGGTGGGTCTCGTCGCGGTCGGCGGCGTGCAGCGGGATCCCGGCGAGGTCGAGGGTGTGGAGCAGGTTGGTGTAGCCGAGCTCGGTCGAGAACGAGACGCCGAGCACGTCGAACGCGGCGACGGGCCGGTGCGAGTCGAGGGTGAGCTGCGGCACCCCGTGCTCGCGCATCAGGGCGGCCAGGTCGGGCCAGACGGCGTAGGTGCGCTCGGCCATCACCCAGTCCCGCTCGTTGAGCACCTCGTAGAGGATCGCGACGCCCTGGTTGGGCTGGCCCACCTCGTAGGCATCGGGGTACATGAGGCACCACCGCACGTCGACACGGTCCCAGTCCTTGACGACCGAGTTGTGCTCACCCCCCACGTACTGGATCGGCTTCGCGACGCGCGCCAGCAGCGGCTCCAGCCGGGGGAACCAGGAGCCGGGGTCAGTCGAGGCGCGAGTCGTCATAGCCCGCCCATCGTAGGTCGAACCGGCCCCGGGCGCAGACCGACCGCGGCGGCGCCCACCTGCGGGGCCGCCGCCCGGTGCCGCGTCCGAGGTGGGAGACTCGGACCCATGAAGAAGCTCGTCAACGACGTGGGTGACGTCGTCGCCGAGTCGTTGCTCGGGGTGGCGGCGGCGCACGGCGACCTGGTGCGGGTCGACCACGACCACAAGGTGGTGGTCCGGCGAGACGCCCCCGTACGCGGCAAGGTCGGGCTCGTCTCGGGCGGAGGGTCCGGGCACGAGCCGATGCACGGTGGCTTCGTCGGGCGGGGGATGCTCGACGCGGCCTGCGCCGGGGAGGTGTTCACCTCGCCGGTGCCCGACCAGGTGGTGGCCGCCACGCAGGCGGTCGACGGTGGCGCCGGGGTGCTCCACATCGTGAAGAACTACACCGGCGACGTGCTCAACTTCGAGATGGCGGCCGAGATCGCCGAGGCCGAGACGGGGGTGCGGGTGGCGTCGGTGGTCACCGACGACGACGTCGCCGTGCAGGACTCGCTCTACACCGCGGGCCGCCGCGGGGTGGGCGTGACGGTGCTGCTGGAGAAGATCGTGGGCGCGGCGGCCGAGGAGGGCCGCGACCTCGACGCGCTCGTCGAGCTGGCGAGGCGGGTGAACGGGCAGGGCCGGTCGATGGGCATGGCTCTCACCTCGTGCACCGTGCCCGCGGCGGGTCGGCCGACGTTCGAGCTCGGCGACGACGAGATGGAGCTCGGCATCGGCATCCACGGCGAGCCGGGGCGGGTGCGGCGCCCGCTGGCACCGGCCCGCGAGGTGGCGCAGCTGCTCGTGGAGCCGATCCTGGCCGACCTCGACGTCCGCGGGGCGCCGGTGGTGGCGTTCGTCAACGGGATGGGCGGCACCCCCCTGCTGGAGCTGTACGTGATGTTCCACGAGGTGTCGCAGGTGCTGGCGAAGGCGGGCGTCACCGTGGCCCGTAGCCTGGTGGGGTCGTACATCACGTCGCTGGAGATGGCCGGCTGCTCGGTGACCCTGCTGCGGGCCGACGACGACATGGTGAGGTTGTGGGACGCCCCGGTGCGCACCGCGGGCCTGAGATGGGGGTGCTGATGGCTGTGGACACGGACGCCGTCGTCGCGTGGCTGGCGGACTTCGCCGACGCGGTCGCCGACGGCGCGGAGATGCTGACCGACCTGGACCGGCAGATCGGCGACGCCGACCACGGGTCCAACATGGACCGCGGGATGCGAGCGGTGAAGGCGCTGGGCAGCGACTTCCCCGACGCCCGGGCGCTGCTCCGCAAGGCGGGCATGACCCTCGTGAGCACGGTCGGCGGCACCGCCGGCCCGCTCTACGGCACCTTCTTCATGAAGGCGGGCGCGGTGTGGCCCGACGAGGGTGACGCGGCGGCGCTGGGGGCGGCGCTGCGGGCCGGGCTGGCCGGCATCGTGCAGCGCGGCCGCGCCGAGGTGGGCGACAAGACGATGGTGGACGCCCTGGCCCCGGCGCTCGACGCCTACGATGCGGCGGCCGCTGACGGGATCGGGGCGGCGCTGGCCGCGGCGGCCACGGCAGCCGCCGCCGGACGCGACGCGACCATCCCGCTGGTGGCACGCAAGGGCCGTGCCTCCTACCTCGGCGAGCGCAGCGCCGGCCACCAGGACCCGGGCGCCACGAGCGTCACCATGCTCGTCGAGGCGGCTGCCCGTACGCTGGCCTGACCGTACGACCGGCCTCGGGCCCCATGCGGCCCGGCGAGGGGAGCTCACGTGATCGGGATCGTCGTCGTCTCGCACAGCCGTCGCCTCGCCGAGGCGGCGCTGGAGCTGGCGCTCGAGATGGTGCCGCCGGAGGCCCGGCCGCGGGTCGTGGTGGCCGCCGGTCTCGACGAGACCACGTTCGGCACCGACGCGATGGCGGTGGCTGCCGCGTTCACCGAGGTGGACTCCCCCGACGGCGTGCTGGCGCTCATGGACCTGGGGTCGTCGCTGCTGTCGGCCGAGATGGCCCTGGAGTTCGTCGACCCGGGGCTGGCCGCCCGGGTGCGCCTGTCGCCGGCACCGCTGGTGGAGGGCCTCGTGGCGGCGCTGGTGACCGCGAGCACCGGCGCCCCGCTGCTGGAGGTGGCCGGCGAGGCCGAGCGGGCCTGCCTGCCGAAGCGGCAGCAGGTGCCGCCGGTGGACCCGACGCCCGGGACCGCGCCGGCGCCGGGCCGGCCCGCCACCCCCGGTTCCGGGCTCGTCCGGCGGTGGCGGCACACCGTCACCACCCGCCACGGCCTGCACACCCGCCCCGCGGC
>JBHAES010000106.1:0-4237 GCA_041855725.1 Actinomycetota bacterium | reverse complement strand
GAGGATCGTCCGAGGGCCGGGCGAAGGTGGGCGAACCCGCGCTGGCAGGCGAGGATGACCCTCGACGTCCCAGGATGTGAACCTGGGGGGCTGCTCTGGGAGGTGGTACTGCGGTGGTCGACGCGCTCGACATGGCGGAGCTGGAGCGCGTCACGCGTGACGCCTGGCCGGCTGACGAGCAGGTGCCGGTAGGAGGCTGGGTGCTGCGCGCGCACCACGGAGTGAGCCGACGGGCGAACTCGGTGTGGACGGCCGCCCCCGAGCCCGAGGGGTGGCAGGCGGCCGCCGAGCGGTTCTACGGCAGCCACGGGCTGCCCGTGCGGCTGCAGGTCTCCGACGCGTCGCCCGCGGGGCTCGACGAACGGCTCGCCGCCGAGGGCTGGCAGGCCGAGGCCGCCACGTCGGTCCTCGTCGCCGGCGCCGCGCAGGTGCTCGCCGCCACCACCCCGGTCGATGGCGTGACCGTGCAGGTCCACGAGCGGCTCACCCAGGAGTGGCTGGAGGCCTACCTCGCGATGGACGGCATCAGCGCCGTCGTACGCCCCGCCTACGTGGCCCTGTTCGGCCACCTGCAGGGGGCGTTCGCGCTCGCGTACGAGCACGGGACCCCCGTGGCGGCCGGGCTCGGCGTGCCCGACGCCGGGTGGCTCGGGCTGTCGTGCCTCGTCACGGCGGCGCCCCACCGCGGCCGCGGCATCGGCGGGACGATGCTCCACGCGCTCGCCGCCACCGCCCCCGGCGCGCAGGTGTGGCTCCAGGTCGTCGACGACAACCCGGCCACCCGCCTCTACGGCCGGGTCGGCTTCGAGCGCGCCTACGGGTACCGCTACCGCACCCGTCCGCCGCACTGACCCGGCCCTCGTCCTCGAGGCGGACGCTTCCGGGTCGCCCGACCGGCCGGACCGTACGATCGGGCCATGTGGTTCGACCACCTCGACCCCAAGCCCGCCCGTGAGCACCCGGACCTCGTCACCCCCGCCGTCGCAGCCGCGCTGCGCCACGTGCCCGAGGCGCTCGTGGTGGCGATCGACCCGGCGCTGTCGGACACCGAGGCCCTGTGCCGCCACTACCGGCTGCCGCTGGAGACCAGCGCCAACGCGGTGCTGCTCGGAGGCCGTCGCGGCGGCGAGGAGCGGCGGGCGTGCTGCCTGGCGCTGGCCCACCACCGGGTCGACGTGAACTCGGTGGTCCGCCGCCGCCTCGACGTGCGGAAGGCGTCGTTCGTGCCGATGGCCGAGGCCGTCGCGGAGTCGGGCATGGAGTACGGGGCCATCACCCCGGTGGGGCTGCCCGACGCGTGGCCGGTGTGGGTCGACGGCGCCGTCGCCGACAGCGACTGGGTCGTCATCGGGGCGGGCCGGCGCGGCGCGAAGCTCTTCGTGCCGGGCGCCCGGCTGCTCGACCTGCCAGGGGCCGTGCGCGTCGACGGCCTCGCCGGCTGAGGCGCGGCCCTCGCACGCGCCTCCCGTCCGACGCGTACGCCGCCGCGGCTAGCCGGCCAGCCCGTACAGCCGGTCGCCGGCGTCGCCGAGGCCGGGCACGATGAAGCCCACCTCGTTGAGCCGCTCGTCGACGGAGGCGACCACGAGGGTGCACGGCACGCCGACCTGCTCCAGCAAGGTGCCCATGCGCTCGATGCCCTCGGGCGCGGCGATGAGGCAGATGGCGGTGATGTGGTCGGCGCCGCGGTCGACGAGGAACTGCACCGTGCCGGCGAGCGACCCGCCGGTGGCGAGCATCGGGTCGAGCACGTAGCACTGGCGGCCCGACAGGTCCTTGGGCAGCCGCTCGGCGTAGGTGAACGGCTCCAGGGTGGTCTCGTCGCGGACCATGCCCACGAAGCCGACCTCGGCGGTGGGCATCAGCTTGGCCATGCCCTCGAGCATGCCCAGCCCGGCGCGCAGGATCGGCACCACCAGCGGCCGCGGCCGCGAGAGGCGGGTACCGGTGGTGACGGTGATCGGCGTGGTGACCTCGTACGGCTCGACCCGCACCTGGTCGGTCGCCTCGTAGGCCAGCAGCATGACGAGCTCTTCGACGAGTTGCCGGAACGTGGGGGAGGGGGTCTTCTCGTCGCGCAGCAGCGAGAGCTTGTGGGCGACGAGCGGGTGATCGATGACGCGGAGTTCCACAGGTGAACCTTCGCACACCCGTGCGAGGCGCGTAACCCGACCCTCCCGGTGCGAAACGCCGTCAGGCATGACACGATGGGGCACGACGAAGGGAGGGGTGAGCGTGCAGCCCAGTGACGACGAGGTGTACGACCTGGCCGACCGCGGCGACGACCGCCCCGGCATGGAGGACGTCGACGATCTCGACGTGCTCTCCGCCACGTCTCCCGACGACATCGACGACGACGATGACGACGATGACGACGACGAGTTCGACGACGTGGAGGACGCCACCCTCGACGACATCGACTTCGTGATCGCCCTCTACCGCGAGGACGGCGCACCGGTCGCCCAGGCCCTCGAGCCTGACCTGGCCAACGACTTCGACGAGCTGCTCACCGAGCTCCAGCGGCTGCCCGGCGACGCCGGCGCGATCGGCCTGGTGTCGGTGGCCGGCGAGTTCTTCGTGGCCGGACGCGTGCGCGGACGGCACGTGCAGGTGGTGCTGAGCGACGTCTATGCCGCCGAGTCGTGGACCCTGGCGCATGATGTGGTCGACTATCTCGACGTCGAGGTGCCCGACGCCGACGACGACGACGGCCTGGTGGGCGACCTCGACATGTTCGCCGACCTCGGCCTGTCGGCCATGGAGCTCGACGTGCTGTGCTCCGACCTCGACGAGGACTCCGACGTGATCGCGCTGCGCGTCGCCCAGGCGATCCACTTCGGCCCGCAGGCCCAGAAGGCGGCCGACTCGTTCGAGTGACCCCCGGCGACGCTGCTCCTCCCGGAAGGTGCGGTCGCCCGGCGGCCGGCTGCTCGTTCGCTACGACAGACGCGGCGCGACAGCCCGGCCAGCTCGACGGCGTACGACCACCGGGGTATCGGCTGCAGCGGTCGGCCTCAGCCGCGTACGACCAGCAGCACCTTGCCGATGTTGCTGCCCGAGGCGAGCAGCTCGTGGGCGGCGCGCACGTCGTCGATCGGGAACCGGGTCTCGGGGGCGAGGCGGACGCGGCAGTCGGCGAACATGGGCCACACCTGCGCCACGACGTCGCGCACCACCTCGGCCTTCTCGGCGGGCGGGCGTGACCGCAGCGACGTGGCGGTGATGGTGCCCGCCTTCGGCAGGAGCACGTTGAGGTCGAGCTCGGCACGTCGCCCGCCCTGGAGCCCGATCACCACGAGCCGGCCGCGGCGGGCCAGCACGTCGACGTTGGCGGCGAGGTACTTGGCGCCCATCACGTCCAGCACCACGTCGACGCCGCGCCCGTCGGTCGCGGTGCGGACGGCGTCGGCCCAGTCGGTCCGGTAGTCGATCGCCACGTCGGCCCCGTACGCGAGGCAGTGCTCGAGCTTGGCCGCCGACGCGGTGGTGAGCACCCGGGCGCCCACAGCCTTGCCGTACTGGATCGCGAACGAGCCGATGCCGCCCGACCCGCCGTGGACGAGCAGCACCTGGCCTGCCGCCAGCCCCGACAGGTTGGACGCGACGGTGGCCGCCACCTCGATCACCCCGGCCGCCGACACGAGGTCGACCCCGGGCGGCGGCGGGGCGACCTGCCCGACCGGCGCGACGACCGCCTCCGCGTAGCCGCCGCCGGCCAGCAGGGCGACGCACTCGTCGCCCACCGACCACCCGGTGACGCCCTCGCCCAGCACGCCGACACGGCCCGACACCTCCAGCCCGATCAGCGGCGACGCACCCGGCGGCGGCGGGTAGAACCCCTGCCGCTGCAGCAGGTCGGCGCGGTTCACCCCGGCCGCGGCCACCTCGACGAGCACCTCACCGGGCCCCGGCTCGGGGGTCGGCACCTCGTCGAGGTGCAGCACCTCGGGCCCACCGGCCCCGTCCGTCACCACCGCACGCATGACCCCAGCCTAGAAGGTCGCTGCGACGTGGCCCGGGCCGGGGCGCGGCGGCGGACGCAGAGGCGTACCCAGGGCCGGCTCGGGACAGGGCGGTCGCGAGCGCCCGGTTGACCGAGTACGGCCATCCCTGCCGCTCCGGCTCGCCCCTCGGGTGGGTGGTTCAGCGGTCGAGGTCGGGTGTGGGGTCGTGGGTGGGTTGGGGTGGTGGGGGTTGGGGTGGGTTGGTGTGGGCGGTGGTGTAGGCGTGGTTGAGG
>JBHAES010000105.1:0-5731 GCA_041855725.1 Actinomycetota bacterium | reverse complement strand
GTCACCTCGAACACGTCGCCCACCCGGCCCCGCAGCGTCGGGCCGACGGGGCCGCCGTTGAAGGTCCACCGCCGCTGCCACACCCCGGGTGCCACCTCCAGCGGCACCTCGCTCACCCGCATCTCGACCTGGTGCAGCGTGCCGGCGGGCAGCGTCGGGGCACGCGGGTCGACGACGGTGCCCAGCGGCGCCGAGTCGGCCCGCGCCCGGCCCGACCCGTGGTGGTGGCCCACGCGCACGTCGAAGGTCATCCCGGCCTGCCGGTGACCCACCACCGTGCACCACCCCGACACCGTCTCGCTCACCACGCCAAGGTCCAGCTCGGCGGTCTGCCCGGGCCCGAGTCGAGGGGTCGACCGAGCCCCGACGGCGAGGTCGTGCGCCATCGTCGGGTCCGCGTTGGTGAGCACCACCACGACCCGGTCCCCGGCCGACGCGACCACGTGGTCCGGCACGAACCGCATCCCCTCGGCCCGTACGTCCACGCGCACCGTACGCCCCGTCGCACCCGCGGCCGACGACGCGGCGCCGGCCGGACCCGTCCCGGGCGCCCCCGTACGGTCGACCCACAGCCCCGCCGTCACCGCCAGCGCCAGCACCAGCGACCCGACCAGCACGCCCTGGACGGTGAGCGCCGACGAGGGCTCGCCGGAGCGTCCCTGAGACCTCGCCGCAGCCGCCGGCACGCCCGCCGGTGCCGCCGCCGAGGCTGCGAGCGGGTCCTGCTGCCTGCTCGAGGTACGACCTGCGGTTGCCCGCCCGACCAGCGCTGCCCGCTCGGCCAGACCCGCACGCACCCCGAGGGCCATGAGCGGCAGGAACGTGGCGGCGGCCACCACCCCCGCCACGCCTGCGGCCGTCGCCACCTGCGGCGGCACTGGCGCCAGCACCAGCAGCAGCGCGCCGTTGATGACGACGAGGCGCGCCGACGCGAACCGGTCGAACCACGACCCGGCCGCCCGTACGACGCTCGGGCCGCCGCCCAGCACCGAGGGCAGCAGGTAGCTGAGGGCGCCGGTGAGGAGCTGGACGGCGAACCCGCCGACCCACACGAGCCCCAGCAGCACCGCCGCGTCGTCCCACCCGTCCGGGCCGGTGACGAGCACCACCCAGCCGGTGACCCCCAGCGCCACCACCGCCCAGCACATGGTCGCGAGGATCGAGGCCGGCGCGAACTCCCGGGGCCGACGACGCCGCAGCGGGCCGACCAGCGTCCGTCCCCAGCCGACCAGCCCGGCGAGGTAGCCGGCCAGGCCGGCGAGGGCGACGTACCGCTGCCCGGCCAGCGCCCCGACGGCCACCACCACGACGGCCCCGGCGAGCACCGGCAGGAACCGTCGGGCCAACGCCTCGGCCCGCTCGTCCATCCGGGTGCGCAGCACGGTGGGCCAGAACGTGACGAGGGTGCCCACCACCGTCAACCCGATCCACCCCAGCAGGTTCGTCATGGTGTGGGCCACGAGGAACCGCCCGTGCCACCGGCTGTCGAGGCCGACGGCGAGCGTGGCCCCGAACCCGGCCCCCACCGGCAGGAAGCACGCGGCGGCGACGTAGTAGCGTACGGCGACCCGGAACCGACCCGGCAACGCCTCCCGCAGCATCACGACCAGCGACATCCCGTGCCACGCCACCGCGACCGACACGACCGTCGCCCCCGCCACCACGAGCCACCACCGGGCCGTCGGCACCCCGACGAGCACGCCAGCGGTGCCCGTTGACAGCATCACGAGACGCACCCGCTGCCAGCGGGCTCGCGCCACGTCGGGACGCGTCTTGAGCAGCGCCGCAGCGAAGTACCGGCTCCACACCAGCACCGCGTGCGTCACCGCGCCCAGCAGCACCAGATGGACCATGAGCCAGGTGGCCTCCGGCACCGCACGGTGGGCGAGCGCCACCCCCGCCGCCGCCAGCAGCCATACGCCGACGGCGTAGTCCCGGGCCCCCTGCCGCCGCGGCGTCGCAGGGCCCGTGGTCGCGCCCCCCGCCTCACGACGGACGGCCGGGTCTGCCCCCCGACGATCCACCGGCTCGGTCATGCCTCCTCCGTCCCCGCGTCGACATCGGGTTCCAAGGGTGTCATCCCTCGCGGGGTGGGCGCGACCGTACGGCTCAGACCGTGCGTACGAGCGGGGTGCGTTCGGGGAGGGCACCGGACGGGCGCCGGCCTGGCACGTCCGCCGGAGGAAGGGCGGTGGGGCTGGGTTCTGGTGTCGGCTCTCGTCGTGGCGGGTCGCCTCGGTGCGTAGGGTTCGGTGGCTCGGTCGTGGGGTGGTGACGTGGGTGGGTTCAGGGTCGTGGGACAGATGGGAGTCGATCTCGACTCCGTTCCTCGCGGCGGGAGTGGGGGGTGCGAGGTCCGGGCACGGTGCTGGGGGAGGGTCGGGTGGGGATGGGTTCTGGTGTCGGCTCTCGTCGTGGCGGGTCGCCTCGGTGCGTAGGGTTCGGTGGCTCGGTCGTGGGGTGGTGACGTGGGTGCGCCGGTGGGTTCAGGGTCGTGGGACAGATGGGAGTCGATCTCGACTCCATTCCTCGAGGGGGCCACGACGGCGTGGGCGGCGCGCACCCGTTCGGCCGAGACGGGGCGTACGAGCGGGTGGTGCGTAGGGCCCCCGACGGGCGGGCCTGGCACGTCCGCCGGAGGAGGACGGTGGGGGTCGGGTGAGGATGGGAGTCGATCTCGACTCTTCAAGGCACCATGGGGTGCGAGGTCCGGGCACTGTGCTGGGGGAGGGGGTCGGGTGAGGGTGGGCGATCTCGGCCCCGTTCGTCGAGGGCGGGGGAGCTGCCGCTGAGGATGGCTCCCGTCCTGCGACGCGGCCAGTCTGTGAGCTCGTTGAGTTTCTGCTGAGCGAGCAACCGTGCCTGCCGGTGGGACGACTAGCGGGCATGACTACCTACGATCCCCACGGTGCGGGCGGCGACGGCGACGTCCGGCACGCTGGTGAGAGCACTCGCCGTACCGGTTGGCTGGTGGGCGGCCTGGCCGTCACCGCGGTCGCCCTCGCGGCCGGGCTGGTCGTCGTGAACCCCGGCGGCCTGCTGGCCGGACCAGCGGCTCGCCCCGCGACGGGCCCGGTCGCCGGGCCCAGCCTCCCGGCCACGTCCAGCGCCCCGACCCCGTCGGCCCCGGTTCCGACCAGCCCGGTCCCCGCCACGGTGGCTCCCACCACCACGGCCCCGACCACCTCGGCGCCCGCAACCGCAGCGCCGACCGAGGCGACCACTCCCACGAAGCCGACCGTCACCAAGACCCAGGCGACCAAGCCCACCGTCACGAAGACCCAGGCGACGAAGCCGACCGGCACGAAGAAGGCCGTCACCTCGGCCGCGGCACGGCGGGTCGACATCGGCGGCGGTGCGAAGATCGCCGTACCCGCCGGTTGGACCCTGACCAGGTCCGAGTACGGCTGGTGCCTCAACCCCGCCGGCGCCAAGGCTGGCGCGTGCGAGGTCGACATCCGCAGGCACCCGTCGCCGCGGTTCGACGCCCGGCTCGACTCCGACACCGACGGCGGGTTCGAGTCGAACCCGCAGTTCTGCGGCCCCGGCGCCACCGCGCGTACGACCGCTGCCGACACCACCTGGGGCGGCCGGGCGGCCGACTTCCGGACCGCCGCGTACGACTGCGGCGTGACGACCGCCTGGTACGTGGTGCCGACCTGGCCGGCGTACGTGATGCACACCGAGCACGCCACGCCCGTGGTGCGCGACGCCATGGCCACCGTCGCCCGCGACAGCGTGCTGCCAGCCAGGTCGCGTCCGGTGCGGCTGACCGAGTTCGGTGTCGTGACCTCGGTCACCCCCGTGAAGGGCGGCCACCGGGTCGTGGTCGACCGGGCGGTCCGCGCCCACGACGGCACGATCCGCAACAGCAACCCGGCCACCTACGCCTACACGGTGCCCACCCTGCCGCGCTGCGACGGCTCCGACGCCGCCCTGCGCCCGGGGGACCGGGTGAAGCTCTACAGCGCCGACGGCCGCCAGGCCCGGGTCAGCTGGTGCTACCGGCCATGACCGGATGACCCACCCCCGACGCCCCGCCCCGCCAGGGCGGGGCGTCGCATGCCCGCCAGCTCCCGCCCGCTGAGGATGGGAGTCGATCTCGACTCCATTCCTGCGGGAATCCTCCAACCCGGCTGTGGCAAGGGGTGATGCTGTGTCCGCTCCGGACTGGGGCCGGCAGGGTCCGTACGCCGCCAGGATCGCCCTGCCTGCCGGGGCTGGGTGCGCAGGAATGGAGTCGATCTCGACTCCATTCCTTCTGATCGGCGGTGGCAAGGAGAGATGCTCGCGGCGATGCGGGTCCCTGGCGATGTCCAGCTCGGCTCTACCGGGCTCTCGGTTCAGCCCATCACCTGCGTCAGCGGCTCGTGTGCCGTACGAGGGGAGCCGAGGTCGGCTCCCTAGGGTCCGACGGCGGGGCCCGCCTCTGGCTGGCCGCGCGGACGCTGCGAGGACTGGAGTCGATCTCGACTCCATTCCGGCGACGACCCCGGGCATGACGTCGGCCAGAGGGACGTCGTGCCCGCCCGGGGAGACGAGGGGCGCGTGCCTCGACGCGGGCTCCATCGGTCCGTACGTCGTCGCCGGCCCCGCTGGTCGGCGGGTGGCTGGCCGACCCCGCAGGCTGGCCGCGAGGACGGGAGGCGAACTCGACCCCACTCCTGAAAGAACGTTCGAACCTGGTCTGGGCAAGGGGTGATGCCATGTCGTGCCGGTCGTGGCGCGTGGGTCTCGGTGTCTGCGTGGCGCGTACGACCTCCGCTCGGGTGGTCGGGCAGGGCCTGGCTCAGGGCCGAGGCGCGCCGCTGGCTCGGGCCTTCCGAGGATGGGAGTCGATCTCGACTCCATTCCTGCGAGAGTCCTCCAACCGGGCTGTGGCAAGGGGTGATGCTGTGTTCGCTCCGGGCTGGGGTCGGCTCCTCCGTGCGGCGTCCCCCTGACCGGGGCGTTGGGAGCGCCCGCTGGGCGACTCAGTGCCGGTTCAGGGTCGGCGCACAGCGGACGGACAGGAACGGTCCGCAGCCTGAGGGGCATGTCGATCCTTGTCCAGGAGCGGTCTGTGGCCGCGGTAGCGGCCCACCCGTCGTGCGGAACGTCCACGTGGCGGGCCACGCTCACCCACCCGGCCGTGTGGCTGGGGCTTGCCGGAGCGATGCTGATCGCGCTCGGCGAGCTGCGAAGGCTCGCGACCTGGAACCAGGTGCGCGGCCAGGGATGGGTGGCGACCGTGTCGTCATGGGTGACCCAGGCCCAGTACCCGGTGCTCATCGTCACCGGCATCGTCACCCTCGCGGTGGCGTGGCTGTGGCTGCGCCCCGGGCGGCGCACCGACGGCGGCGCGATCGGCTCCGTCGGACCGCTGGTGGCCGTCGTGGTGCTGTGGTCGCTGCCGCTGCTGGCGCTGCCGCCCATGCTGTCGACCGACGCCGGCTCGTACGCCGACCTTGGCTGGACCGTCTCGCTGGGCCAGTCCCCGTACGACGTGGGGCTCGGCACCACAGGCTCACCGTTCCCGTACGGACGGGCGTGGCGCGGCACCACCTCGGTCTACCCGGCGTTCGCCCTGCAGCTGTTCGGGTGGGTGACGCAGGCGACGGGCATGCACTGGTACTGGTCGGTGGTCGCCCTGCGGGTGCTCGCCGTGGCTGGCCTCGGCCTGCTGGTGTGGGCGATGCCCCGGCTGGCGCGGACCGCTGGCGTCGACCCCATGGCCGCCCTCTGGTTCGCG
>JBHAES010000104.1:0-5131 GCA_041855725.1 Actinomycetota bacterium | reverse complement strand
GACGGTGCTCACCTCGCGCGGGGCGTCCTCGCCGTACTCCGGGTAGGCCGCCAGCAGGGCCCGGACGTGGCCCGGCAGGTCGATTTCGGGCACCACGTCGATGCCGCGGCGGGCGGCGTACGCGACGAGGGCCCGCAGCTGGTCGTGGGTGTAGCAGCCGCCGTGGGGGGTGCCGTCGTCGGTGTCCTCCCAGTAGTGGCGGCTGCCGCGGCGCCACGACCCCACCTCGGTCAGCCGTGGCAGCGCCGTCACGGGGAAGCGCCACCCCTGGTCGTCGGTGAGGTGCAGGTGCAGCACGTTCAGCTTGAGCAGGTGCATGGTGTCGACGAGCCGGTAGAGGGTGTCCAGCGGCATGAAGTGCCGCGCCACGTCGACGTGCTGGCCGCGCCACGAGAAGCCGGGGGCGTCGGTGATCGTCACGTGCGGCAGCGTGAGCGGCGCGCCCGGCAGCGGTGCCGCGCCGAACGTCCACGGCGGCAGCAGCTGCCGCAGGGTGGCGATCGCCGAGCAGAGCCCCGCCTCGTCACCGTAGCGGAGGGTGACGCCCGTGGCGTCCACCACGAGGCCGTACGACGCGGGCGCGGCCGCCTCGTCGACGACGAGCCGGATCATGGGGTCGGCCGCCGCCTCGGCGACGATCCCGGTGCCCGGGGCGATGATCTGCAGCAGCCGGGCGACGTCGTCGTCGGGGCCGGTCACGGCGGTACGGGCGGGGATCTCGACGGTGTCGGTGCCGGCGTCGAGCCGGGCGGGCCACGGGACCAAGGCGATCATGGGGCCACCGTAGCCGGACACGTCGCCACCCGGCGCCACCGCCCCAGAGATGGTTGCGACAAGGGGTGTCGGCGCCGGGATGGTACGGGCGGTCCGGTCTGTACGCACACCCCGGGTCAGCCGTGGCGGCGGCGGAGGGCCACGACCCAGGTCTTCACCGCGACCAGCGCGACGGCCAGCGTCAGCGCGGCGAGGGCGAGCCCCTCGCGGGTGGGTGCGCTCTCGAGCCGCAGGGCGAGGGTGGCGACCGAGCCGAGCAGCGCGAGGGTGGTGGCGGCGACGGCGACCCGGCAGCACGCCGGCACGGTATGTGGTCGCTCGAGCGGCGCGGGGACCGTCATCGCTTCCTGCCTTCCTCGGGTCGGGCTCACCCAGGAAGACGTCTCAGGAGGCGTGGAGGTTGCTCGCCGCGGCCAGGATTCTTGGGTACGCGACGAGGGCCGCGGCCACCGGCCGCGGCCCTCGCCTTCGACGTACGGTCAGTCCTGGACGGCGACCTTGCGGGTGCGGGTGTACAACCCGACGAGGATGCCGACGAAGAGCAGCAGGCCGAGCCAGGTGGCGATGCCCTCGAACGACTCGGGGAACACCTCCATGGGGACGTCGAGGCCGACGAGGCCGGCGAGCACCACGCCCCACAGCGACTCGCCGACGATGAGGCCGGTGGCGGTGAGGATGCCGAGCCGCTTGGCGCGCTCCGGGTCCTTGCGGGTGGCGGCCCACCGGTCGTAGGCGGCACCGATGGCGGCGCCGATCGGGATCACGATGGTGATCGACATCGGCAGGTACATGCCCATGCCCACCGCCAGCCCCGGCAGCGAGTACTTCTTGGTGGTGGCGCGCAGGATCTCGTCGACGGCGATGACGGCGACGCCGATGAGGGCGCCCAGACCGAGCAGGTTCCAGTCGAGGTCGCCGCCGAAGACGCCTTGCACCAGGAACGACAGCAGGGAGGCCTGCGGGGCGGCGAGCGCCCGCTCGCCGGCGCCCGGGGCACCCACGAACCCGAACGCGGTCTGCATCAGGTTCAGCACCGGCGGGATGATGATGGCGCCGAAGGCGACGCCGATGACGAGCGCGACCTGCTGGCGCCACGGGGTGGCACCCACCAGCTGGCCGGTCTTGAGGTCCTGCAGGTTGTCGTTGGAGATCGTCGCGATGCCGAACACGACCGCGGCCGTGAACAGGGTGTAGGCGACGAGGGCGGCCTGCTGGTCGCCGGTGACGGTGCCGTGCACCACCTTCACCACGAGGGCCGCCGAGATCGCCACGAGGATGCCCACGCCCGAGATGGGGGAGTTGGAGGCCCCGATGAGGCCGGCCATGTAGCCGCACACCGACGCGACCGCCAGGCCCGTCAGCAGCACGAACAGGATCGAGACGAGCACCAGCCCGAGGGAGTTGTGGGCGATCGGGGTGTCCTTGCAGAACAGCCACAGGAGCAGGCCGATGGGCAGCATCGAGGCGAGGGTGACGCCGATGACGAGCTTGGCCGACAGGTCGCGCTCGGTCAGCGGCACCTCCTCGCCGGCGCGGCGCTTGGCCGTGGCGGCCAGCGAGTCGCGGATGCCGGAGATGATGGGGCCCAGCAGCTTCACCAGGGTCCACACGGCGGCGACGGCGATGGTGCCGGCGCCGACGAGGCGGACGTCGGAGCGGAACGTGGTGCTGACCACCGTGGCGAGCTCGCCACCGTCGATGCGGCCCCAGGTCCGGATCGGCAGGAGCACCGCGTGCGAGATGACGAGGCCGACCACCATGGCGACGCCGACGCCCAGGCCGACGAGGTGCCCGACGCCGATGAGCGCCATCGAGAGCGACCCGGCCGCCATGGTGCCGCCCGCACCGACCCGGAACACCCCGGAGATCTCGGTGCCGACCGCCTTGATGGAACCGAGGATCGCGAAGCCCGCCGACGACAGCCCGCCCCAGATGATGGCCCACAGGCCGCGGCGGGAGTCCTCGGCGCCCTGCTGGGAGTCGCCGACCTTGAGCACCTCGGCCGCCGCCACGCCCTCGGGGTAGGGCAGCGGGGAGCTGGTGACCAGCGCCCGCCGCAGCGGGATCGAGTACATCACGCCGAGGATGCCGCCCAGCGCGATGACGAGCACCGACTCCCAGTAGGGGAAGCCCTGCCACCAGCCGACCATCACCAGGCCCGGCAGCACGAAGATGATCGCCGACAGCGTGCCCGCCGCCGAGGCGATCGTCTGGACGATGTTGTTCTCCTGGATCGTGTGGTCGCGGAAGTAGCGCAGGATCGCCATGGAGATGACGGCGGCGGGGATCGAGGTGGCGAACGTGAGGCCGGCCTTCAGGCCCAGGTAGACGTTGGCCGCCGTGAAGATGATCGTGATGATCCCGCCGATCACGACGCCTCGAAGCGTCAGCTCCTTGACGGACAGGGGATCGGTTCGTTGTGCAGAGGACATGTTTTCCCATCCTTGGGGGGAGGCTGCAGTGCCACCGCACAGTAAACACCCATGTCAGGTGGACGTGGTCGGACCCGGGGTGTCGGCGCGTCGCCGGTGCCGGACGGACCGGCACGGCGACCGGGCATACCATGCCTGGCCGTGGTGCAGGAGCTGTCGGTGGGAGTCGTTAGGTTGGGACGCGTGAACCTGGAGGGACTGACCCGGGTCGTGCTGGGCGACCCCACGGTGGCGGCGGCGGTGGCCGACGCGCGCGGCGGGCTGCCCGCGCTCGACCTGGCGGCGCCGCCGAGCCTGCGGGCGTTCCTGGCGGCCGCCCTCGTGACCGCGCAGCGGCCGGTGCTGCTGGTCACCTCCACCTACCGTGAGGCCGAGCAGCTGACGGCCGAGGTGGCCTCGCTGCTCGGCGAGGCCGAGGTGGCCTACTACCCGGCGTGGGAGACCCTGCCCCACGAGCGGCTGAGCCCCCGGTCCGACACGGTGGGCCGACGGCTGGCGGTGCTGCGTCGCCTGGTCGGCAACGACCCCCTGCCACCGCCGCGGGTGGTGGTGGCGCCCGTGCGGTCGGTGCTCCAGCCCCAGGTCCGCGGGCTGGGCGCGATGGCGCCGGTGGCGGTCCGGGTGGGCGACGACGTCGACCTCGGCGGGCTCGCGCAGGCGCTGGTCGACGCGGCCTACACGAGGGTCGACCTGGTGGAGCGGCGCGGTGAGTTCGCCGTCCGGGGCGGGATCGTCGACGTGTTCCCGCCCACCGAGGAGCACCCGCTGCGGATCGACTTCTTCGGCGACACGGTCGACGAGATCCGGGTCTTCCAGGTCGCCGACCAGCGGTCCACCGACGAGACCCGCAGCAGCCTGGTCGCCTCGCCGTGCCGCGAGCTGCTGCTCACCGCCGAGGTGCGGGCGAGGGCCGCCGAGCTGGCCGCGGCCCACCCCGAGCTGGTCGAGATGCTCGACCGCATCGCCGCCGGCCACGCCGTCGACGGCATGGAGGCGCTGGCGCCCGCGCTCGTCGACGGCCTCGAGCTGCTCGTCGACGTCGTGCCCGCCACCACGCTCGTCTGCGTCTGCGACCCCGAGCTCGTGCGCACCCGCGCCCAGGACCTCGAGGCCACGTCGCAGGAGTTCCTGCAGGCGTCGTGGGCGGCGGCCGCCGCCGGCGGCGAGGCCCCCATCGACCTGGGCGCGTCCGCGTACCGGTCGCTCGGCGACGTCCGGGCTCACGCCCTCGACAGGGGCCTCGGCTGGTGGTCGCTGTCGCCGTACGCCGTCGCCCCCGACCTCGCCCACGAGCCGCTGGAGACCGACGACGGCGGCTACGTCGACCTGTCCCACATCGACGTGGCCGGGGTGGCGCAGCGCACCGTCGACGCCCGCGTGGTCGAGGAGTGGATGACAGGCCGCCCCGGCGTCCACGGCGTCCACGACCTGCACATCTGGTCGATCCACGGCACCGACGCGGTGCTCACCGCCCACGTCACCGTCGACGAGGGCCTCGGGTTCGACGACGCTTGCTCGATCCTGTGCGACATGGAGACCGGCCTCGCCGACGAGTTCGGCGTCGGCCATGCGACGCTGCAGTTGGAGACCCCGGCGCACCACGCCCACGAACGGCCGCGGAAGATCTGAGGGGCCGTCGTCGGCGCCGCCCCGATTCTCGGGGGTCGCAACACGGGATCGGTGAAATACGTGTACACCCGAAGGTAATTGCCCGAGGATCCCGGGAGGGGTGCGCACCATGGACATCGCGATCGTTCGCGGGGACATCACGACGGCGAAGGCCGACGCGATCGTCAACGCCGCCAACTCGACGCTGTTGGGGGGAGGCGGAGTCGACGGCGCGATCCATGCCGCGGCGGGCCCCGGGTTGCTGGTGGAATGCCGCAGGTTGCGGGAAGAATCGCTTTCCGACGGCCTGCCCGCCG
>JBHAES010000103.1:0-3492 GCA_041855725.1 Actinomycetota bacterium | reverse complement strand
CTCACGCCCCCACCGGCGGGAGCTCCCGGACGCGCACGGGGCGCCGACGTCAGCCCGGCACGGTGACCCTTCGGCGGCCGCGTCGAGCCCTGGGCGTCTCGCGGGCCGCGCGTGTCGATGGCACGGCCGCGAGGCTGCGGTAGGCTCCGCACCATGTCGACGGTGCGACTCCTGCTTGCCCGCCGCAGCGAGGCCCTGTAACCACCCAGCCGGCCCCCTCGCTGCGGAGTCCGACGCGCCTGGCACCCCGGTCCACCGTGAGGGAGCAGAACCCATGACCACCGACTTCGGCACCCGAGTCCAGCAGGGCGTCCCCGTGCAGCAGCCGTCCCCGATGCCGTACGGGCGCTACACCCCCTTCGAGCCGATCGACCTGCCCGACCGGACCTGGCCCACCCAGAAGATCACCCGGGCGCCGCGCTGGCTGTCGACCGACCTGCGCGACGGCAACCAGGCCCTCATCGACCCCATGACCCCCTCGCGCAAGCTCCGCATGTTCGAGCTGCTCGTGAGGCTGGGCTACAAGGAGATCGAGGTCGGGTTCCCGTCGGCGTCGCAGACCGACTTCGACTTCGTGCGCAAGCTCGTCGTCGAGGACCGCATCCCCGACGACGTGCAGATCTCGGTGCTCACCCAGGCCCGCGAGGACCTGATCGCCCGCACGGCGCAGTCCCTGGTGGGGGTGCGGCGGGCCAACATCCACCTCTACAACGCGACCGCCGAGCTGTTCCGCCGGGTCGTGTTCCGCATGAGCGAGGCCGAGTGCGTGGCGCTGGCCCGCCGCGGCACCGAGCTGGTGATGAAGTACGCCGAGCAGGAGCTGGGCGACGTGGAGTTCGGCTACCAGTACAGCCCCGAGATCTTCACCCAGACCCCCACCGACTTCGCCCTCGAGGTGTGCGACAACGTGATGGAGGTGTGGCAGCCGGGGCCCGACCGCGAGATCATCCTCAACCTGCCGGCCACCGTCGAGCGCTCCACCCCCAACACGTACGCCGACCAGGTCGAGTACTTCGCGCGCCACGTCACCCACCGCGAGCACGTGGTGATCTCGCTGCACCCGCACAACGACCGCGGCACCGCGGTCGCGGCCACCGAGCTGGCGCTCATGGCCGGCGCCGACCGGGTGGAGGGCTGCCTGTTCGGCCACGGCGAGCGCACCGGCAACGTCGACCTGGTCACCCTGGCCCTCAACCTGTTCAGCCAGGGCATCGACCCGCAGGTCGACCTGTCCGACATCGACGAGGTGCGGCGCACCGTCGAGTACTGCACCGGCCTGCCGGTGCACCCCCGCCACCCGTACGCGGGCGACCTCGTCTACACCGCGTTCTCCGGGTCGCACCAGGACGCGATCAAGAAAGGGCTGGAGGACCTGGAGCGCCGGGCCGCGGCGCAGGGCAAGGGCATCCACGAGATCGGGTGGGAGGCGCCGTACCTGCCGATCGACCCGCACGACGTGGGCCGCACGTACGAGGCCGTGATCCGGGTCAACTCGCAGTCGGGCAAGGGCGGCATGGCCTACCTCATGAAGGCCGACCACAAGATGGACCTGCCCCGCCGGCTCCAGATGGAGTTCAGCCGGGTGGTCCAGCGCCACGCCGACAGCGACGGCGGCGAGGTGACCTCCGAGCAGCTGGGCACCTACTTCCGCGACGAGTACCTTGGCGCGGGCCCGCTGGAGCTGGTCACCTGCACCTCGGTGTCGAACGGCGGCGGCTACCGCATCACCGCCACCGTCCGCCACGACGGGGTCGAGCGGCAGGTCGAGGGGGAGGGCAACGGCCCGGTGTCGGCGTTCGTCGACGGGCTGGCCCTGCTCGGCCGCAGCGTGCGGGTGCTCGACTACACCGAGCACGCCATGTCGTCGGGCGGCGACGCCCAGGCGGTGGCGTACGTGGAGTGCGAGGTGCCCCTCGGTGACGACGACACCGAGGTGCTGTGGGGTGTCGGCATCGACTCGTCGATCGTGACCGCCTCGCTGCGCGCGGTCTGCAGCGCGGTCAACCGTGCCGCCCGCAGCCTCACCGAGCACGACGCCGGCGTGCGCCCGTAGCCGTCGCACCGCGTCCCCGGGAACCGGCTGGTGTAGCGTACGTTTCATCGTTTCTGTAGCGCGGTGATGCGTACGTGAGAGGGGGCGCGGTGACCTCGACGAGCCGTGACGTGGCCAAGGCCGCCGGGGTGTCGGTCGCCACCGTGTCGAGGGCGTTCTCCGACAAGGCGGCCGTCGCCGAGTCGACCCGCCGCCACGTGCTCGCCGTGGCCGAGCGCCTCGGCTACAGCCCCGACCCGGCCGCCCGCCGCCTCACCACGGGCCGCTCCGGCACCATCGGCCTCATCGTGCCCGACCTGTCGAACCCGTTCTTCGCCGACGTGGCGAAGGGGGTGCAGCGTCGGGCCCGCGACCAGCGGCGGTCGATCTTCGTCTCCGACACCGACGAGCAGGCCCGGCTCGAGGTCGAGGCGGTGCGCCACCTCGCCCGGCAGGTCGACGGGCTGATCTGGGCCTCGCCCCGCACCCCCGACGACGCGCTCGCCGAGGTCGACGCGGGGGTGCCCGTCGTGCTGCTGCACCGCTCGGCGCCCGGCTGGTGGGGCGTGTCGGCCGACTACCGCGAGGGCATGCGGCAGGTGCTGGTGAACCTGCACGCCCTCGGCCACCGGACGGTCGCGTTCGCGTCCGGGCCCGCCGGGTCGTGGTCGGGACGGCAGCGGCTCGAGGGGCTGCGGGCGGCGGCCGCCGACCTCGACGTCGACCTGCTGGAGCTGGGCAGCGTGTCGCCGACCGTCGACGGGGGGCTCGCGGCCGCCGACCTGGTGCTCGCCACCGCCGCCACCGCGCTCGTCGCCTACAACGACGCCGTCGGCCTCGGCGCCATGGCCCGGCTGTCGGCGCGCGGCGTCGCGGTGCCCGACGACCTGTCGGTGGTGGGCTGCGACAACACCATCCTGGCGCGGCACACCATCCCGCCGCTGACCACCCTCGACGTGCCCAGGTTCGAGGCCGGCGAGGTGGCCCTGTCGCTGCTGGAGCAGCAGATGGACGAGCCGGACGCCGACCCGGTGACCCAGGTGCTGGCGACCAGCCTCGTGATCCGCGGCACCACGGCACCGCCGAGGCAGGCCTGACGTGGCCGACCTCGTGCGGCTGCACCCTGACGACGACGTCGCCGTCGCCCTGCGCGACCTGGCGCCGGGCACGCCGGCCGGGTACGAGGGGGGCACCGTCACCCCACGGGTCGCGGTGCCGCGCGGCCACAAGGTCGCCGTCCACGAGGTCGCCGTCGGCGCCCTCGTGCACCGGTACGGGCAGGTGATCGGCGCGGCCACCGCCGCGCTGGCCCCGGGCGACCACGTGCACCTGCACAACCTCGGCATGCCCGAGCCGACCAGCCGGGTCCGGCCCGACACCCGTCGGGCCGTCGACCCCGCAGGGGCGGCGGCCCGGACGTTCGCCGGGATCCGGCGCCGCGACGGCCGGGTCGGCACCCG
>JBHAES010000102.1:0-4642 GCA_041855725.1 Actinomycetota bacterium | reverse complement strand
CGGGTGGTCGACCTGCTCGCCCACTACAAGATGAACGTGCTGCACCTCCACCTCACCGACTCCGAGGGGTGGCGCGCCGAGGTGCCGGGCCACCCCGAGCTGACCGGAGCCGAGCCAGGCGGCTGGTACTCCACCGCCGACCTCACCGGCCTGGTCGGCTACGCGCGCGCCCGGCAGGTGACCGTGGTCCCCGAGCTCGACGCCCCCGGCCACGTCGCCACCCTCCTGCGGGCGTGCCCCTGGCTCGCCGACGAGACCGTACGGGCGCTGCCCTGCGGGCTGCAGTACCTCGACCCCGACCGGCCGGGCGTGGCCGACCTGCTGCGCGACGCGTACGCGGCGTTCGCGGCCGCCTCCCCGGGCGCGCGGCTGCACGTGGGCGGCGACGAGGCGGCCGGGATGCCGCCGGAGGCGTTCGCCCGGTTCATGGCGCTCGCCCTGCCGCTGGCCCGCGCGGCGGCGGGCGCCGGGGTGGTGGCCTGGCAGGAGACGGCCCGCTCGGGCGCTTTCGCGCCCGGCGACGTGTGCCAGTGGTGGGTGTCGCCGCTGCTCGCCGAGCGGGCGGCCGGCACCGAGGACCTGGCCGCCCTGGAGCCCGAGCGGCGCGCGTTCGTCGAGATGCTGAGGCACGCCCCCGGAGACGTCCCGGCGGCGTTGGCGCAGGGGGCCAGCGTCCTGGTGTCGCGCTGCGACCTGCTCTACCTCGACACCTGCTACCCGGAGCCGTCGGTCGACGTCGGGCAGCCGGGCCGGGTGGCGCGGCTCGGCCTGCCCCCCGACGACTACGGCAACGGCACCGTCGCCGAGGCGTACGCGTGGGACCCGCTCGACGCCGGGGTCCCCGCCGACCGGGTCGCCGGGGTCGAGGCGGCCATGTGGGGGCCGGCGCTGCTGGACCCCGACGACCTGTTCGTGATGCTCCTGCCGCGGCTGCCGGGGATCGCCGAGAAGGGCTGGTCGGGGAGCCGGACGTGGCCCGGCTACGCGGACCGGCTGCGGGCGCAGGCGCCGGTGTGGGACGCGATGGGCTGGGACTGGTACCGCTCCACGGTCGTCTGGGGCTGAGCGGCCACCGCCCCGGGTGCCACCTGACGCCGTGCGCGCGCCCCGCGATCGGTCCCCCATGCGGTCGCACCGAACCAGGCCCGCACCCGCACCGGCCCCGCACCCACGTCCCGGTCCTCGTCCCGCGCTGCGGCGAGCGAGCCGGCGCCCCCGGGCCGGGCCCGGCTCCCGGCCCCGGGCCACAGGCGTCACGGTCGAGGGCCGTGGCTCACCGTGCCTGGCCCCGCCAGGTCGCTCCCTTCCAGCCGCGGGGTCCGCCCCACGGGCAGGCTCCCGCTCGGCCGCCCCGCCGACGCGATCCACGCTCGAGCGCAGCGCACCGGCGATCGCCCCGGTCCTGACCGCCGTGTGCAGCGTGGCGGGTGGCGGGCGCCCGCCCGCCGTGACGCCGGTGGTGGCAGGAGTGCGTCGACCAGATCCCGGACCGGGATCGGTCGGCGGTACGCCGTCCGATCCCGGTCCCCGACGAGAGGACCGTCATGGACACCACCACCGTCACCGCATGGGCGGCTCGGATCGAGACCGCCTGCTACGACTACCTGCGCGAGCGGGTGGGCAGCCCGGCCGTCGACGCGGTCGCCACGGTGGCGCGGCACCGCACCCGGGTCGCGTACCTCGACCGGCACCCCGCCGACGCGGCCACCATCGGTCTCGCCGTGCTGCTGGTCGCCGCCGTCGAGACGCTGGAGCCCAGGCTCGGGACCGAGCCGGCCACCGCCCTGGTCTCGGCGGCGATCAACGAGCCGTTCCGCGACGAGCTGCTGGCGGCCACCCGGGAGCACCTCGACGCGGTCGACGACCCGTACGCGGCCCTCGTCGGCTCGAGCCGAGAGCGTGAGCGGGTCTGGTTCGGGCCGTCGTTCACGTTCACGCGCCCTGTCGCCGACGACGACACGTACGTGCTCGACGTGCGCCGCTGCCTCTACCACGAGGTGCTCCTCGCCCTGGGTCGTCCCGAGCTGCAGGAGCACCTGTGCCGCTTCGATCTCAGCTGGGCCGACGCGGTCGACCCCGGGCGGCACGGCGCCACCGTGGTGCGGCCCGTCACGTTCGCCACCGGGTCCCGCTGGCGGCTGGTGCTCAGCCGGGTGGCACCCTGACGTACGAGGCCAGCTCCACCCAGCACCCGGCCGCCCCGGCTGGGCGGGCGGAGGCGAGCGGGCGTCCCCAGCGTGCCGGCTCGTGGTCGGCGGCGCGACCTGGCCGGTCCCCCGCCGGGCACCGCCGACTCGTGCGTGCCCACCGCCGGCCGTACCCCGCGGCGCTCCCACGACGGGCACCACGGGTGCATCGTGGCAGCACGGGGCGGGACCGGGCTCGGGGGCCGCTGCTCGCAGGGCCCGGGGCGAGGCTGTCTCGCCGGTGCGGCCCGGCACCACCGCGTCCCGCCCTGGCGCCCCTTGACGGGTGCCCCCACCCGCTCTACCATATCGATTGTCGATACTATCGTTTGTCGATAGGGGGTTGGGATGTCTGAGGCCGCACCGGGACCCCGCGGAGGATCCCGTCGCTCGCTGGAGCGCACGCTGCGACAGGTGCTCGGCGGGTGGCTGCTCGCCGCGATCGGCGCGCTCGCCGTGCTGGGCCTGCCGCTGGCGGCGTTCGTGGCGCTGGTCCGGTTGTCGAAGGGCGGGCCGTGGACCAGCGACCTGATCTTCGAGGTGCTCGCCGTGGCGCCGATGGGCCTCGACACGGGGCTGCCGGCGGGCGACGACACGCTCATCTCCTACAACCAGGTCATGGTCGCCTCGGGTGCGCCGCTCGTGGGGGCCCGTCAGCTGGCCGTGGTGGGGCTGCTGGCCCCGGTGGCCACGTTCGTCATCGGCTGCCTGCTCACGCTGCTGCTCGTGGTGACGATCGCGACCGGGCGCCCGTTCGCGCGGCTGCTCGTGGTGGCGCTGTCGGTGGCGTCGGTGCTGGTGCTCGTGACGGCCGTGCTGGAGCCGTGGGCGCTGATGACCTCGGTGGAGCTGGCCGTCCACGAGCTCGGCCTGCCCACCGCCGCCGCCCCCGGCGTCGACCCGGGCTCCGCCGTCTGGGTGGTGCCACACTCGTTCGGCTTCGAGAACGTGAGCTGGCCGGTGGCGGTGCTGGGCCTGGTGCTCGGGCTGCTGGCGGTCGTCGTGGGCCGCGGCCGGCAGCTGGAGCGTGACGTCGAGGGGCTGGTCTAGGTGGGCGACGACGACGTCGTGATCCACTGCCGCCTCGACGAGCTGCTCGCCGAGCGGGGCCTCACCCTGGCGGCCCTCGCCGAGCAGGTGGGCATCACGGTGGTGAACCTGTCGGTGCTGAAGAACGACCGGGCCCGGGCCATCCGCTTCTCCACCCTGGCCGCCGTCTGCGACGCCCTCGAGTGCACTGTCGGTGACCTGCTCGTACGGGTGCCGCGCCGCTGAGGTGTGACGGCAGGGCCCGTCTGTGCGGCGGCGCGATGAGGGCCCACCGGTCCGACGCGAGCCAGGCGCACGCTTCGGCCGGTCGTCGGAAAGGTCTGCCCCGCAGCCGGGCCAGTCCCTGCGGCGGTGCGCCGCGGGGAGCGCCAGGCGTCCCGCTCGGTCCGGCTCCACCCCCGGTCAGGGCCGATCGGTCGTCTCGTCACCGGCCGAGTGGCCAGAATGGATGCGCAACGCCTCGACGAGCTCTCGGTACAGGGCGTCACGGGCGACGAGCTCTGGGTGGGTGCCGATGTCGCGGATGCGTCCGGCCTCCAGCACGACGATCCGGTCGGCGTCGACCACGGTGGACAGGCGGTGGGCGATGGTGACGACCGCGCTGTCCCGGGTCGCGTCGGTGATGACTCGGTGGATCGCGGTCTCCGTCGCACCGTCGAGCTGAGCCGTCGCCTCGTCGAGCAGCAGGACCGCGGGGCGGCGCACCAGGGCCCGGGCCACCGCGAGGCGTTGCCGCTCACCGCCGGACAGACCGGCCTGCGACAAGGTGGCGTCCAGCCCGCCGTCGCACGCCCGGATCCGTTCCTCCATGCGGACCGCCGCCAGCGCCTGCCAGACCTCCTCGTCGGTGGCCTCCGGCACGCGGATGAGCACGTTGTCTCGAACCGTGCCGGGCACCAACGGCGTCTCTTGCTCCACGTAGGCCAGCTGTGAGCGGACCTCGTCGATGCTCAGCCTGTCGTACGGCACCCCGTTGAGCTCCAACCGCCCCGACGACGGCTCGATGAAGCGAAGGACGAGGGAGAACACGGTGGTCTTCCCGGCGCCCGAAGGCCCCACGAGTGCCACGTGGCCGGTGCGCGGGACCTCGAGCGTCACCGCGTGCAGCGCGGGTTCGTCGGCGTCGGCGTACCCAGCCGTCACGTCGCGCAGCGCGAGCACGGGTACGTCCGGGTGAGGGGCAGCCGGAACGGGGCCGTCGGGCCGCGCCTGCGTGTCCTCCAGGCGGAGGTGCTCCGTCTCACGGATGCGGGTGGCGGCAGCCAGCCCGCTCTGGAGCGTCGCGAACGACTGGGCCAGCTCGGAGATCGGGTCGACGATGTTGAAGGCGTAGAGCAAGAAGGCGACCAGGGTCGAGACGGACAGGTCCCCGGCGGCCACCCGCGCGGCGCCGAGGCCGAGGATGG
>JBHAES010000101.1:0-3822 GCA_041855725.1 Actinomycetota bacterium | reverse complement strand
GCTACGACGTGACCACCCAGGCCGTCTGGGACATCGCATGGTCGGCCAACGGCTACTCGGGCACCCTCCAGGTCGGCCGCACCGCCACCCGCCACCTCAACGTGGCCGAGATCCAGTCCGTCATCACCAGCCGCGAGTGAGACCGAGGATTCCTTGACGGGGACCTTTCCCCGGGCCCCTGCCGCTCCGTGCTCGACCGGCGGCCAGCCCGCGGGGACTACCCTGTCAGGAGCGTTCGCGGGGCGGGTCGGCCCGAGGCGTCTCTGGGAGAACGGGGTGCGGTCATGAAGAGGCGTACGGTTCTGGGCATCGTTGTGGTGCTGGTGCTGGTGCTGCTGGGCGTGGGCGCGGCGGGCTATCGGATCAAGAACTCGACCACCTACCAGGTGGCCGGAGAGCTGGTGGCGCGCGTCGACATGGACGAGAAGGTGGTGGCGCTCACCTTCGACGACGGCCCCACACCGCAGGACGCCGATGCCGTGCTCGGCGCCCTCGCCGAGCACGGGGTGAAGGCCACGTTCTACGTCAACGGAGAGCCGCTGAGCCAGGCGCCGGACGTGGGGCGGCGCATCGTGGCGGCCGGCCACGAGCTGGGCAACCACACCAGGACGCACCGGCGGATGGTGCTCGTCGCCCCAGCCACGGTCGCGCACGAGGTGGAGACCACCGACGTCGCCATCCGGAGCAGCGGCTACGAGGGCGCGATCACCTTCCGCCCTCCCTACGGTGACAAGCTGCTCACCCTCCCGCTGTACCTGGCGCACCACGACCGCACCACCGTGACCTGGGACGTCTCCCCCGAGCGGTGGGACGCCGAGCAGACCGCCGACGAGATCGCCGCCGGTGCGGTGGCCCAGACCCGGCCGGGCTCGATCATCCTGCTGCACCCCTGGAACGGGCGGACCACCGTGCAGCAGGCGATCGGGCCCATCATCGACGACCTCACCGCTCAGGGATACCGCTTCGTCACCGTCTCCGAGCTGCTGGCCATGCGGTGAGCCCTGCGCCCCGCACACGGCCGGGCCGGCGAGTGACGCCCCACCGGTCGGCAGCCACGACGGCGGGGTGACGGAGGACCGGCTCGTCCGCACCCGGCATGCCGCCGACGGGGATCGCGGACCCCGCCAGGTCAGGTGAGCAGGTCGGGCAGGTCGGCGGCGAAGGCGCGCAGGATCTGCTGCGACGCCTCCAGGGCCGAGAGGTCGCCGTCGGCCACGTCGCGCTCCAGGTCGGCGCGCAGCGCCCGTACGGCACCGGAGCGGCGCAGCGCGTCGGTCAGCTCGCCCTCCACCAGCGACCACAGCCACGACACCTGCTGGGCGGCGCGGTGCTGCTCCAGGCCGCCTCCCTCGTGCTCCAGCCAGTCGCGGTGGGCGAGCACGGCGGCCCACACGTCGTCGAGGCCGTGGCCGGTGAGCGACGACGACGTGAGCACCGGCGGGCGCCGCCTCGTCGGGTCGGAGGTGATGAGCTTCATCGCCATGGTGAGCTCGCGGGCCGCGACCCGCGCCTCGGGCTCGCCGGGGCCGTCGGCCTTGTTGACGCTGATGACGTCGACCATCTCGAGGATGCCCCGCTTGATGCCCTGCAGCTGGTCACCGGCCCGGGCCAGGGTGAGCAGCAGGAACGTGTCGACCATGCCGGCCACCGCCACCTCGGACTGACCGACGCCGACCGTCTCGACGATCACCACGTCGTAGCCGGCGGCCTCCACCACGAGCATCGTCTCGCGGGTGGCCCGGGCCACGCCGCCGAGGTGCCCCCCGGACGGTGACGGCCGGATGTAGGCGTGGTCGCTGGCGGCGAGCTGGCCCATGCGGGTGCGGTCGCCGAGGATCGAGCCGCCCGTACGCGACGACGACGGGTCGATGGCCAGCACGGCCACCTTGTGCCCCTGCTCGATGAGGCGTACGCCCAGCGCGTCGATGAAGGTGGACTTCCCGGCGCCCGGGGTGCCCGTGATGCCGACCCGGACGCCGAGCGCCGGGTCCTCGCGCAGCAGCCGCAGCAGGGCCCGGGCGTCGGCGCGGTGGTCGGGCCGTGACGACTCCACCAGCGTGATCGCGCGGGCGATGTCGCGCCGCTGACCCTTCCGTACGCCTGCCGCCAGCCGTTGTACGTGGTCCACCGACCCCTCCTTCAGCACGTTCGCTCCCAGCACCGATGACAGCGCCGACCGGGCCGGTCCGAGGCGGACCGGGCCAGCCGGCGCGTGACGGTCACGAGGCGACGGACTCCTTCAGCTTCTGCAGCAGGGTGATCGCCGCCTTCGGGATGACGGTGCCCGGCGGGTAGATCGCGTCGGCGCCGTTGGCGTAGAGCTCGTCGAAGTCCTGCTCGGGGATCACGCCGCCCACGACGATGCGGATGTCGTCGGCGCCGTGGGCGTCGAGCTCGGCCCGCAGCGCCGGCACCAGGGTGAGGTGACCGGCCGCCAGCGACGACACGCCCACCACGTGCACGTCGGCGTCGATCGCCTGGCGGGCGACCTCCTCCGGCGTCTGGAACAGCGGGCCGACGTCGACGTCCATGCCCAGGTCGGCGAACGCGGTGGCGATCACCTTCTGGCCGCGGTCGTGGCCGTCCTGGCCCATCTTCGCCACGAGGATGCGCGGGCGCCGCCCGGCCGCCTCGGTGAACTCGTCGACGAGCTTGCGGGCCTCGTCGACGGCGTCGCTCTTGCCGGACTCGCTGCTGTACACGCCGCTGATCGTACGGATCTGCGCCGTGTAGCGCCCGAACACCTTCTCCAGCGCGTCGGAGATCTCACCGACCGACGCCTTGGCACGGGCCGCGTCGATGGCGACCTTCAGCAGGTTGCGGTCGGGGTCGGACGGGTCGGGGTTGCCCGCCGCCCAGGTGAGCCGCTCCAGCGCCTCGGCGACCGCCTGCGGGTCACGCTCGGCACGCAGCCGCTCCAGCTTCGCGATCTGCTGGGCACGGACGGCGTTGTTGTCGATCTTCAGCACCTCGGGCGCCTGGTCGTCGGCGACCTGGTACTTGTTGACGCCGATGAGCGGCTGGCGGCCCGAGTCGATGCGGGCCTGGGTGCGAGCCGCCGCCTCCTCGATGCGCATCTTCGGGATGCCGGCCTCGATGGCCTTCGCCATGCCGCCGGCCTGCTCGACCTCCTGGATCAGCGCCCACGCCTTCTGGGCCAGCTCGGCGGTCAGCCGCTCGACGTAGTAGGAGCCGGCCCACGGGTCGACGACCCGGCACGTGCCCGACTCCTGCTGGATGAACAGCTGGGTGTTGCGCGCGATGCGGGCCGAGAAGTCGGTGGGCAGCGCGATGGCCTCGTCGAGCGCGTTGGTGTGCAGCGACTGGGTGTGGCCCTGGGTGGCCGCCATCGCCTCCAGGCAGGTGCGCATCACGTTGTTGAACACGTCCTGCGCCGTCAGCGACCAGCCGGAGGTCTGCGAGTGGGTGCGCAGCGACATCGACTTCGGGTTCTTCGCCCCCGACTCGCGCACGAGCCGCGCCCACAGCAGGCGGGCCGCCCGCATCTTGGCGACCTCCATGAAGAAGTTCATGCCGATCGCCCAGAAGAACGACAACCGCGGCGCGAACTTGTCGACGTCGAGGCCCACCGACTGGCCGGCGCGGATGTACTCCACGCCGTCGGCCAGGGTGTAGGCCATCTCGATGTCGGCGGTCGCCCCCGCCTCCTGCATGTGGTAGCCGGAGATGGAGATCGAGTTGAACTTCGGCATGTTCGCGCTGGTGAACGCGAAGATGTCGGAGATGATCCGCATCGACGGCGCCGGCGGGTAGATGTAGGTGTTGCGGACCATGAACTCCTTGAGGATGTCGTTCTGGATG
>JBHAES010000100.1:0-8270 GCA_041855725.1 Actinomycetota bacterium | reverse complement strand
GTGGTGGCGCTGGCAGGACCCGATGGCCACCCACGACCTGGCCAACAGCGGCGGCGAGCCCACGCTGACGTTGCCCACGTGGCTCGGCGGGCCCGGCTTCGCCGTCGGCGCGCACCCGTTCGGCCAGGACGACATCGGCGCCGACTACTTCGCCCAGGTGATGGAGGGCATCGTCACCTCGCTGACGGTGATGGTGATCCTCAGCCTGGTCGCCGTCACCATCGGCGTGACGGTCGGGTCGCTGGCCGGCTACTACCGCGGCCGCCTGGAGACCCTGCTCATGCGGTTCACCGACCTCATCATCACGTTGCCGGTGCTCGTGGTGGGTGCGGTGCTGGGCCGCATGCTGTCGACCATCCCGTCCAAGTACTTCCCCGACGACCCGGGGCTGCCGTCCCGCATCGTCAGCTGGATGCCGGTGCTGCTCGCCGTGGCGCTCGGCATGATCACCTGGACGGGCCTGGCCCGCCTGGTGCGCAGCGAGTTCCTCACGCTGCGCGAGCGCGAGTTCGTCGACTCGGCGCGAGTGGCCGGGGCGAGCGACGTGCGCATCATCACCCGCCACATCCTGCCCAACGCGGTCGGCGTCATCATCGTCAACGCCAGCCTGCTGATGAGCGCCTCGGTGGTGCTCGAGACGGCGCTGTCGTACCTCGGGTTCGGCATCTCGCGGCCCACGATGAGCCTCGGCAACCTCATCTCGTTCAACCAGGGCGCGTTCCTCACCCGGCCGTGGCTGTTCTGGTGGCCGGGCCTGTTCATCATCCTCATCGCCCTGTCGGCCAACTTCATCGGCGACGGGCTGCGCGACGCGTTCGACCCGCGGACGAAGCGGATCCCGTCGGCGGCCGCGATGCGCCGGGCGCTCGGGTCGCTGCCGGCCGCCGGCGTCGACCCGGCGGAGGCCGCACCGGACGGCCAGCCCGCGGCAGCCGAGGCCGCCACCGACGAGGACGCGCCCGACGGCGAGGTGCTGGCCCGCCACGCCGACCTGCCCGAGGGCCGCTACGTGCTCGACGAGCCCCTCGACGACGAGCCCACCGACGACGAGATGCCGAGCGAGGCCCCCCGCCACGCCCACGAGCCTGAGACCGGGGCGTCCGACGAGCCCACCGAGGAGGACCGGTGACCAGCACCGTGCAGAGGGGCGTCGAGGACGCCGTACGCCTGTCACGCAAGATCGGCGGCGAGGTCAAGGCCGGCGACACGATCCTGCAGGTCCGTGACCTCAGCGTGCAGTTCTGGGTGGGCGGCGAGTGGTTCGTCGCCGCCCAGCACATGAGCTACGACATCAAGGCCGGCGAGGTGCTGGCGATCGTGGGCGAGTCGGGCTCCGGCAAGACCCAGTCGTCGATGTCGCTGATCGGCCTGCTGCCCAGCAACGGCCGGGCCACCGGCTCGGCCCGGCTCAAGGGCTTCGAGCTGATCGGGGTGCCGTCGGCCCAGCTGCGCCAGATCCGCGGCAACGAGATCGCGGTGATCTTCCAGGAGCCGATGACGGCGCTCAACCCCGTCTACACCGTCGGGTTCCAGATCGCCGAGACCCTGCGGACGCACTTCGTGATGTCGAAGCACGAGGCGAACGACCGGGCCCTGGAGCTGATGCGGCTGGTCGAGATCCCCGAGCCGGAGGACAGCTTCTCGAAGTTCCCGCACCAGCTCTCGGGCGGTCAGCGCCAGCGCATCATGATCGCGCAGGCGCTGGCGTGCAGCCCGTCGCTGCTCATCGCCGACGAGCCCACCACCGCGCTCGACGTGACGGTGCAGGCCGAGATCCTCAAGCTGATGCGGGACCTGCGCGAGCGGGTCAGCGCCGGCATCGTGCTCATCACCCACGACATGGGGGTGGTGGCCGACATGGCCGACCGCATCATCGTGATGAAGGACGGTGTCGTCGTCGAGGCGGGCACCGCGAAGCAGATCTTCACCGACCCGCAGCACCCCTACACCCAGCAGCTGCTCGCGTCGGTGCCGCACCTGGGCGGCGGGGAGGGCGTGCTCGACCTGGACGCGAAGTCACGGGCGTACGTGGCCGAGGGCGACGCCCCGGTGCCGCTCGGCGACGGCGACCCCGACGTGACCCCGGCGCTGCTCATGGAGGACGTCGCGATCGTCTACCCGAAGCAGGGGCGGCGGCCGGCGTTCCGGGCCGCGGAGCACATCAACCTGCGGGTCGACCCGGGCGAGGTGATCGGCCTCGTGGGCGAGTCGGGGTCCGGCAAGACGACCATCGGCCGGGCGGCCGTGTCGCTGCTGCCGGTGGCCGAGGGCAGGCTGTCGGTGGCGGGCCGCGACATCACCCGGGCCAAGAACAAGGAGCTGCTGCCCTACCGCAAGAACGTGGGGATCGTGTTCCAGGACCCGGGCAGCTCGCTCAACCCGCGGCTGCCGGTGGGCGAGTCCATCGGCGAGCCGCTGTTCCTGCACGAGGGGCTGCGCGGCGGCGAGCTCGACAAGCGGGTGCAGGCCCTCCTCGAGCAGGTGCACCTGCCGGCGAGCATGCGCAACCGCTACCCGCACGAGCTGTCGGGCGGTCAGCGGCAGCGGATCGGCATCGCCCGCGCGCTGGCGCTGAGCCCGAAGCTGCTCATCGCCGACGAGCCCACCTCGGCGCTCGACGTGTCGGTGCAGGCCCGGGTGCTGAAGCTGTTCGCCGACCTGCAGGAGGAGTACGGCTTCGCGTGCGTGTTCATCAGCCACGACCTGGCGGTGGTCGAGCAGGTGTCGAGCCGGATCGCCGTGATGCACAAGGGCCGCCTCGTCGAGGTGGGTCCCACCTCCGACATCGTGACCCGCCCGCAGCACCCCTACACCCAGCGGCTGCTGGCCGCGGTGCCGGTGCCCGACCCCGACGAGCAGCGCAAGCGGCGCGAGCTGCGCGACGCGATCCTGGAGCGCGACAACATCGTGTCGTGAGCCTGGCGACGACGAGCCGGCCCCCGCGGACCTGGGGCCCGCGGGGGCCGGTGCTCGTGCGGGGGACGCCTCGCCGCGCAGCGCGGCAGTGCGGTCAGCGGGCCGAGAAGGTGCGGGCGTCGCGGAAGCGCCACAGCACCAGCGCGGCGCCGACGACCTGCATCACGAGGGACAGCGCGACCGTCCGCGGGTCACCGACGCTCGTCTCGGCCACGAACGCCTGGGCGAGCGTGCCGGTCGCCAGCGCGTAGCACAGCACGGACACGTTGTGGACGGTGTGCAGCGCGACGGCAGCCTCCAGGCCGCCCGTCCGCCACGTCAGGACGGCGGCCACGAGGCCGAACAGCGCGAGATCGGCCAGGATCCACGGGTCGAGGCTGCCGTGGGCGAGCGCGAACAGCGCCGACGGCAGCAGGGTGCTGGCGGCGAGAGCGGCCACGCGGTGGCCGACGAGCGCGCCGGTCTGCTGCGCGAGCCAGCCGCGGAACAGGTACTCCTCCCCCGCAGCCTGCAACGGGGTGAGCGGCAGCGTCACGGCCGCGTACGCGATCGTCAGGCCCACGCTCATCGGCGTCCCGACCGGCAGCCCGAGCCACCACGTGCCGATGGCCAGACCGACCACCCACACCGGCAGCAGCAGGGCCGCCGACTCGAACGCCACCCGGAACCGGAACCGGCCGGTGACCGACGACACGTAGCCGGGGCGGACCCCGTGGGCGCGCCGGGTGGCGAGCAGCACCACGGGGATGAGGGCGGCGAGCAGGACGTTGCCGACGACCATCAGGGCCAGGTCCGAGCCGGCGCCCTCCACCGGGACGTCCAGCAGCAGCGCGGCGACCATCGCCACCGCCGCGACGAGGGCGACGACCACCACCACGACCGTCCCCATCCCGAGCAGCAGCCCCAGCGAGGCGAGCGGCCGCCACCAGCGCAACCGCGGGCCCCGCAGCAGCCGGTGGTAGTCGAGGGTCTCACCGGCGGCGGGCACCGGGGTGAGGAAGCGGGGGTCCACGGGTTCTGGGGCGGCCGGACCCGTCAGGCCCGCCGGCATGGTCGAGGTCGTCAGGGCAGGGGTCGAGGCAGCCGGGTCGGTGGACGGTGCGAGGGGATTCGAAGGCGCAAGGCTCATGGTCATGGTGGCGACTGTGCCGACTCCGGCACCACGCGGCAGCCCACCGCGGGTAGGGTCGGGCCCGTACGGGTCGTGACGATCGATCGACCTTCGTCGCGTCCCCCGTACGACGTAGGCCTCAGGTCAGCCGTACGTACAGGTCGCCCCGGGTCGTACGGGCTGCGGCTCAGCGGGGCACCCAGGTGCGGGTGACCCCGGCCGACCGGGCCCGCCACGTGACGACGGCGACGGCGACGGCCGTCATGGTCATGGCGGCCACGGTGGTACGGACGTCGGGTGCCGGGGCGGCGCCGGTGAACCAGCCGGCGAGGGTGTCGGTGGCGAGGGCGTAGCCGATGAGGGCCGCGGTGCTGACGGCGCGTACCGCCACCGCCGCCTCCAGGCCACCGGTGCGCCACGTGAGGTAGCCGCAGGCGAGGCCGACGACGCCCGTGGTGACCAGCACCCAGGGCTGCCCGCCGTACGCGAGCGCGGACGCTGCCGCCGGCACGACCACCGCCGCCACGAGCGCGACGGTGGGGCGGGGGACGAACGCGCCGACCTGCTGGGCCAGCCACCCGCGGAACAGGTACTCCTCGCCGGCAGCCTGCAGCGGGCTGAGCACGAGGGCCAGCACGGCGAGGGCGACGACCGGGCCCGCGGCGAGCGGGGTGGCGGGCAGGTCGAGCCACCAGCCGGTGACCACGACCCCGACCACCCAGACCGGCGCCACCAGCGCCACGCACTCGACGGCGAACCTGGTACGGAACCGGCCCTCCACCGACGAGACGTAGCCGCGCCGGATCCGGTAGGCGCCGCCCGTGGCGAAGCGTACGACCGGGATCGTGGCCGCCAGGTAGAGCTGCACGAGCACCAGCCGGGTGAGCCCCGCGGTGACGGGGTCGAGCCCGACGCCAGGGGTGAGCTGGGCGACGAGCGCCTGGCCGTGGCGGGGGCTGAGGCGAAACAGTGCCACGAGGGTGACCAGCACCGGCATCGCCAGCAGCGCGACCACCACCAGCATGAACAGCGCCATCAGTCCTACCGACGCCAGCGGACGCCACCATCGGGTCCGCGGCCCGCGCAGCAACCGGTGGTAGTCAAGCGTCGGCGGAGCGTCCGGGTCCAGACCGCCGGCGGGGTCGGGTGTCGCTGGGTCCGGTGGCCCACCCGTCGACGTCATGCCCCCACCCTTACCTGGCAGCACCAAACCATGCACGTCCCAGGTCGGCGCGTCGGTCCCAGAACCGATCGGCACCACGCAGGGCGACCGCGAGGGTCGTCGGGCAGGGGCGCTCGTCGTACCGGTGGCGACCCCTGCCGCCGTCGGCCCTCTCAGTCCGACAAGGTGCGGCGGAACAGCTCGCGCTCCGGCGGCGAGAGCTCCCCCTCGGGCAGGGTCACGTCGACGTCGTACGCCTGGCACACCACCTCGTAGGAGTAGGCGTCGGGACGCGGCTGCGACGTACGGGCCGCGCGCGAGCGCAGCGTCGTACCCGTGAGCAGCTGGTGCCACTCGTCGGCGTCCGGGTGCGGCAGCTCGTCGAGCGTGGTCTCCCGCTCACGGACCAGGCCCGCGAACCCGCCCGTACGCCGCAGCACCAGGCTGGGGCGCGCTGCCGGCGGCACCGGCGCCGTGGCCTCGTCGGCCGGTGCACCCTCCTTCGGCACCACGCCGACCGCCGCCCACCCGTCGACGACCGCCCGCGCCACCGCATGGTCGGCGCCGTAGCGGGCCCGGGCCGCCTCCACGGTCAGCGCCGCGAACGTCGCGAAGTCGCACCGGGCCTGGATCCGGTCGCCGCTCAGCACGTCGTACCAGACCGGCCCGACCGTCTCCCACGCCCACCCGCCCGCAGCGACCGCCGCGGTGGCGAACGCCCGGTTGGGGATGCCCGAGTTGATGTGCACCCCGCCGTTGTCGGACGTGGTCGCCACGAACCGGTCCATGTGATCCGGCTGCGGGTCCTTGCCCAGCCGAGGGTCGTCGTACGCGGTGCCGGGCCGCAGCATGCTCCGCAGCGCCGACCCCTTGACCCCGGGCAGCAGCAGCTCCGCGCCCACCAGCCAGTCCGCGTCCGCAGCCGACACTCGACGCGCATGCTGCTCGGCCAGCACCCCGAACACGTCCGACACGTGCTCGTTCAGCGCACCCGACTGCCCCGCGTACACCAGCGCCGCCGTGTGCTCGGTCACCCCGTGCGCCAGCTCGTGCGCGATCACGTCGAGCGACGCGGTGAACCGGCCGAACACCTCGTTGTCACCGTCGCCGAAGATCATCCGCGACCCGTCCCAGAACGCGTTGTCGTAGCCCGTGCCGAAGTGCACCGTGCCCGACAGCGCCATCCCCTGGTCGTCGATCGAGTACCGGCCGTGCACGTCACGCCAGTACGTCCACACCGCCCCGAAGCCGTCGTACGCCTCGTCGACCGCAGCGTCCCCCGTCGCCGCCGCCCCCTCGGCGCGCACCACCGCACCCGGCAGCGTCTCGGTACCCTTGGCGTCGCACACCTCCCGCCGCAGCACCGTCCGCCCCTCGGCGGCGACCCCGGCGACCGGCGCCCGCTGCGGCACCGACCCGCGCACCCGGCGAGCCTCGTCGTCGCGGCGCAGCGTCGTCTCGGCACGCTGCCGCACCACCGGGTCGCCGTCGTGCGAGAGCTGCCGCAGCAGGTACGGCGGCACGATCGAGCACCAGTGCCCAGGCACCGCCTGCCCGCGGAAGTCGTCACGTCTCATGGTCGTACGGGGGATCTCGTCCATCCATCCAGTGTGCAGTGCTTAACTGTCGCCGCTGCGCAGCCGGCCTGCTCTTCGGGCTCGCTATCCTCACCCTCCACTCGGCCGCTTCGCGCACACGCTCCGCGGCGCAGTACCTTCTGTCGCCAGCTCCGCGCAGCCACACCGACGCGACCCGCACGCTCTGAGGGGCGACAGCCGACCCCCCACGCTTCGATCACCCCTCGAGCCGGACTGTCACTGCTCGAGCCGGGCCCGGCACATGGAGTGACAGTTCGACTCGAAGAGTGGGCGGACGCACGCCGGCCACGGTCCTGGGCGGCGCCGCGTCCTCGCGGCGGCTGGCCGGGGCTCCGTCAGGCAACCGGGCGCGCCCGGTGCGTCGGTGTGGGACAGTGACGGGCGTGAGCGAACGAGCGTTGCCCGGTGAGCACACGGTGCCAGGTTGGGACGAGTACTTCCTCGGCATCGCCCAGGCGGTGGCCGCCCGGGCCAAGTGTCGCCGACGCAAGGTCGGCGCCGTGCTCGTGCTCGACCGGCGCATCATCGCCACCGGCTACAACGGGGCCGCGCCCGGCGAACCCGACTGCCTCGAAGGGGCCTGTCCCCGGGGCCTCCTCGGCTACGACGCCCTGCCCGGCCTCGGCGACTACGACCGGCCCGGCACCGAGGGGTTCTGCATCGCGATCCACGGCGAGGTCAACGCCCTGCTGTTCGCCACCCGCGACACCAAGGGTGCCACCGCCTACATCACCGACCCGCCCTGCCCCGGGTGCCGCAAGGCGCTGGCCGCGGCCGGCATCGTCCGCGCCGTCTGGCCCGGCGGCGAGCACGACCGCGCCGGCCTCACCGACTGGTCGCGCTGACCCGCGCGTGCCGCCCCGATCGACGACCCCGACCCCGCCACCAGGCCACCCCTCGTACGCCACGCCGGACCCGGTAGCCGGCCCGCGGCGACGGTGCCTCGTACGGGCTCGCCGGCCGCGGGACCGAAACCTCCGGGACCGACCACCGCCCCCCGACGGCGGTGACGACCGCCGCGTCCAGCGGCCACCGACGCCCGGTGCGCCTGCACGCCAGCGCCCGGATCCCGGGCGACCGCGCGGAGGTGGGGGGCGGGGTGCTGTGATGGCTGGCGCAGGCTGGACGGTCATGGAAAGGTGGGTCCGATGATCCTGGGCTCGTACGTGGTGGTCGGCACGCCGGCCGTGGTGGTGGCCCTGCTCGGGGAGCGGTCATGACCACGGTGATCGACCGGGCCACGGGCGAGCCGTACGACGAGCCGCCGTACGCCGCCGGCGCGCTGCGTCGCCTCTACGGCAGCCGGCCCGGTCGGCTGCTGCTGCCCGCCGCCACCCACCCGTGGGCGTCGGAGCTGGCGGCGCTGACCCGCCGCACCCGGTGGTCGCGGCGCGCGATCGACCGAATCTGCGAGACGTACGGGGTCGACCTCGCCGACTTCGACGTGCCCGAGGACGGGTTCGCCTCGTTCGCCGACTTCTTC
>JBHAES010000099.1:0-4754 GCA_041855725.1 Actinomycetota bacterium | reverse complement strand
GTGCCCGACCCCGGGACGCACCCGGCGAGCACGACGACCGCGGCCGCCAGGGCGAGGGTCTTGCGCACGAACGGTCTCACGCTGCTACCTCCTCGGGGGACGACCACAGCATCCCACGGCCGGCACCGGAGGCAACCACCTCGGCCAGGATCTGTGGACAGCTTTCGCTGCTGTCCACAGCCCCCGTACGTCGCCGGCCACGAGGCCGCTCGTGCCTGGCGTACGGACGGGTCGGCGTGGGGGACAATCGGGGCGTGAACGCACCGATCCGGGTCGTGCTCGTCGACGACCAGTCCCTCGTCCGCAGCGGGTTCCACATGCTCATCGAGGCCGAGGACGACATGTCCGTGGTAGGGGAGGCGGCCGACGGGCAGCAGGCGTTGCAGCTGCTCGGCCGGACGGCGTGCGACGTGGTGCTCATGGACATCCGCATGCCGCACCTCGACGGCGTGGAGGCGACGCGGCGGATCGTCGCCTCGCCGTCGGCGCCGAAGGTGCTCGTGCTCACCACGTTCGACGCCGACGAGTACGTGTTCGCCGCGCTCAAGGCCGGCGCCAGCGGGTTCCTGCTCAAGGACGCCCGCCCTGGCGAGCTGTTGAACGCGATCCGGTCGGTGGCCGCCGGTGACGCCGTGATGGCGCCCAGCGCCACGAAGCGGCTGCTCGACCACGTGGTCCCCACCCTCCCGTCGGGGCCGACCCCACCCGACGACCGCCTCGCCGCCCTCACCGACCGGGAGCGCGAGGTGCTCGTCGAGATCGCCTCGGGCGCCACCAACGCCGAGATCTCCGCCCGCCTCTACATGGCCGAGGGCACCGTCAAGACCCACATCGGCCGGCTGCTCGCCAAGCTCCAGGCCCGTGACCGGGTCAACCTGGTGCTCATCGCCTACGAGACGGGGCTCGTCACGCGGTAGCCGCCCGACTCGTACGCCCCCTCACCCCGGCAGACCGAAGGTGTGCATCGTCCGGGGCCGGGCGGTCGACGGCAGCAGGACCTGCCACGCGTCCGTGGTGGCCTGGCCGAGGCGCGCCATGAGCAGGCGGACGAGGTGCGCGGCGGCCTCCTCCATCGGCTGGGCCACGCTCGAGAGCGCCATCGCCCGCGCGACCGGGGAGTCGTCGAAGCCGAACACGGCGCTGCCTGGGTCGAAGCCGGGCGCCGGCCGCGTACGCAGCAGCTGGGCGGCGCCGAGGGCGAGGGAGTCCGAGGCGCACACCGCCGCGGTGGCGCCCCGGTCGCGGAGCTGCGCCATCGCCGTCACGCCCTCGCGGATGCCGTCGCTGGTGCGCACCTCGAGCCGGTCGAGGTCGACGTCGGCCATCGCCTCCCGCCACCCGCGGCGACGCTCGGCGCCGATCGCCGACCCGCCGCCCCAGCCGACGAACCCGATCCGCTCGTGGCCGAGCCCGCGCAGGTGGGCGGTGGCGTCGCGGACCCCGACGGCGTTGTCGACGTCGACCCAGGCATGGCCGGCGTCGGGGTCACCCCACGGCCGGCCGAACGCCACGAACGGGATGCCCATGGCCGTCAGCGCGGCGGGGCGGGTGTCGCCCTCGTCGACGTAGGCGAGGATCGCCCCGTCGACCACCCCCGACTCGGCCAGGTCGCCCAGTGCCGCCAGCTCCTCGGCCTCGCCGGCGGCGGTCAGCAGCACCGGGTGGTAGCCGTGCTCCTGCAGCGCCTCGGTGGCGGCGTGCACGAACCGGTCCATCACGGCGCCGTTGATGCCGTCGGTCACGAGGCCCAGCCGCATCGCGACCGTGTTGGAACGGTGGGTGCGCAGCGCCCGCGCCGCCGCCGACGGCCGGTAACCGGCCGCCTCCAGGTGCGCCCGGATCCGCTCCCGCGTCTCGGCCTTCACCAGGTGCGGTGCGTTGAGCACGTTCGACACCGTCTGCCGCGACACCCCCAGCTCACGCGCCAGGCTGACCATGGTGGGTCGCGCCATCGTCGGCCTCCTGGAATTGAACGATCAACCCTGCTCTACAGTGTGCACAGTCAAGCACGTTGCGAGAGGGCCCGCTGTGCACCAGCCGTTCGTCCATGACCTGAGCGTCGTCGTCCGCGCCCCGAACCAGGCCTGGTCAGGCCTCGACGGGCAGATGCAGCCGGCGGGGCTGCACGGCGTCTACGTCGGCGACACCCGCGTGGCCAGGGTCGTCCGCATCTCGACCCCCGGCCACGAGCTGGCGTGCGTCTCGCACGTGTGCCAGGGGGGTGCCGAGACCAGCTTCCGCTATCTCGTACGTCTCGACGAGCGCGACCGCGAGGCCGTCGTGGTCATCGACCGGCACCGACGCGTCGAGGCGGGCGGGTTCGTGGAGTCGTACGAGGTCGTCTCGGGCGTCGACCACGACGTGACCCTCGACCTCGTCGTAGAGATCGTGCCCGACGACACCCCGCTGATCGTCATCCGCAACGGGGGCATCGACCCCGCCGCCCCCGAGGCCGGCGCCGCCCCCCAGCCGGGAGGGGAGCGTGCACCGGTGGCGCTGGAGTGCGGGTCGATGGGCCCGTCGTGGCAGTGGCGCGAGGCCACGCGCGCCAGCCTGTCGGTCGGCGACGCCCGGGTGTCGGTCGACGACGGCACCGTACGGCTCACCTGGCACCTCACCCTCGCCCCCGGCACCCGCCGCCGGGTGGGGTGGGCGCTCGACACCGCCGACCACGACGCCACGCTGCTGCCGGCGCGGCAGCCGTTCCCGTTGCGCGCCGACCGGTTCGACCTCGACCCGCGCACCCCCGCCGGGCGGCTGCTCACGGTGGCGCTCGCCGACCTCGACGGCCTGTGGATGAGCACCGCGGCCCGCCCGGACGCCGCGTTCCTCGCCGCCGGCGCGCCCTGGTACCTGACCCTCTTCGGCCGCGACTCCCTCGTCGCCGCCGGCTTCCTCGTACCGTTCACCACCGTGCCCGCCCTCGAGACGCTGCGCTCCCTCGCCGCGCTGCAGGGCACCACCCGCGACGACGCCACCGGCGAGCGGCCCGGCAAGATCCCCCACGAGGTGCGCCGCGAGACCCAGGTGCTCACCGACGGCACCACGCTGCCGCCCGTCTACTACGGCACCATCGACGCCACCTTGCTGTGGGTGCGGCTGCTGCACGCGGCCTGGCGCCACGGCGCGCCCGAGGCCGAGGTGGTGGCGCTGCTCGACCACCTCGTCGCCGCCCTCGACTGGCTGCGCGACGACGCCGACCCCACCGGCACCGGCTTCGTGCGCTACGTCGACGAGTCCGGCCACGCCCTGGTCAACCAGGGCTGGAAGGACTCCCGCGACTCCGCCCGCTTCGCCGACGGCCGCCTCGCGCACGACCCCATCGCGCTCGTCGAGGTGCAGGCGTACGCGTACGCCGCCGCCCGGGCCGGAGCCGACCTGCTGCGGGCGCTGGGCCGCACGGGTGCCGAGCGGGCCCGCGCCGACGAGCTGGAGTCGTACGCGGCGGGGCTTGCCGAGCGGTTCCGGGCGGCGTTCTGGGTGCGTGACGCGCGGGGGCCGTTCCTGGCCCAGGGTCTCGACGGCGACGACGCGCCCCTCGACTCGGCGACCGCCACCATGGGCCACGTGCTCGGCACCGGGCTGCTCACCCGCGACGAGGAGGGGCTGGTGGTCGACCGGCTGCTGCAGCCCGACCTCGCCTCAGGGTTCGGGCTGCGGACCCTGTCGAGCGAGCACCCCGCCTACCGGCCGCTCGCCTACCACCTCGGCTCGGTGTGGCCCCACGACACGGCCCTGGTGGTGTCGGGGCTGATGGCGGCGGGATTCGCGGCCGAGGCGGCCGAGGTCGCCGCCGGGCTGCTCGCCGCCGCCGACGCGTTCGGCTCCCGGCTGCCCGAGCTGTACGGGGGAGACCCCGGCTTCGCCCCGCAGCCCTACCCCTTCTCGTGCCTGCCGCAGGCGTGGGCGGCCGCGTCCGCCGTGCCGATCCTGCAGGCCCTGGGCGAGCTGCCGTACGGCGACTGACCGCGGCAGGGCCGTCCTCGGCCCCGGGACCGCACCCGGCCTGGTGGGGGTCGACTCCGCCGTACGTCGTGCTGATCGACACGTGGCGGCCGCACCGGCGCGTGCGTGCCCGCACGGTCTTCCGCGTACGGGCTTGCGAGAACCACCCGCTCGCGAGGCGCAGGTCGCTCCCGGTCGGGGGTGCGCGGCGGGACGAGGAAGATTCGAGTCGATCTCGGCTCGAATCTTCCCGGGGCCATGCCTCACGGGTTATGCTCGTACAACGAGTATAAAAGAGGAGGTCGTGTGCATCCCTTGACCGAGGCCGCGGGCTGGCTGCTGGACATGGACGGCACCGTGGTCGACTCCCACGCCGTCGTCGAACGGGCGTGGGTCGCCTGGGCCGGGCGGCGGCAGGTGCTGCCGCAGGCGGTGCTGGCGGTCTGTCACGGCGGCGACACGGAGAGCATGATCCGGCGCTTCCGGCCCGACCTGGACGACGCCGAGGTGCAGCGCGACGCCGACCAGCACATCGCCGACGAGACGGGCGACGTCGCCGACGTCCGGCCCACCCGCGGCGCCCACGACCTCATCGCCTGGCTCGAGGCGACCGGGCGGCCGTGGGGCGTGGTCACCAACGCGCCGCACGGGCTGGCCGAGGCACGGCTCGGCGCGGCGGGCGTGCACCCGGGCGTCCTCGTCTGCCGCGACGACGTGCCCGACGGCAAGCCCGCCCCCGACGGCTACCTGCTCGCGGCCGAGCGCCTCGGCGTCGACATCACCGCCTGCGCCGCCGTCGAGGACTCCCC
>JBHAES010000098.1:0-2559 GCA_041855725.1 Actinomycetota bacterium | reverse complement strand
CACGGTGCTCGGCCTGTCGATGTCGACCGGGGCCCGGTCGCTCGTGCCCGGTACGTTCGCCCAGACGCTGCTGCTGCTCGTGCTGCTGGGCATCCCCGGTCCGAGGCGGCCCGACCCTGACCCGCCGGGAGCCGTCGGTGCTGGCCGGGCGGCGGCCGCGCTGGCTGCCTGGTGCCCGACGGGGCCCGGGCTGGCGCGCGCCGGCGTGGTCGGCGCGGCGACGGGCCTGCTGTGCGCGCTCGGCCCGGTCGTGGCGCCGCAGGTGGTGGCGTACGTGGGGGGCTGGCGCTACGCGCTGCTCAGCGTCGGGTTCGTGGGCCTGGCCGGGGCGCTGGCGCTCGGCTGGCGGTCGGTGGTGGTCGCGGGGCTGGTCTGTGCGACCGCGCTCACCGGGGCGACGGTGAACCCGGTCCGGCTGGGGATCGCGCCGATGACCGACACGCCGCTGGCGGTGACCGTCCGCGCCCTGCAGGCCGAGCGGCCCGGCGCGTGGGTGACCGTGGGCGACGACTTCGTCGTCGCGAAGTACCTGCTCGCCCAGGGGGTGCCCGTGGTCAACGGCCTCAACTACCCGCCGCAGCTCGAGCAGTGGCGCCGCCTCGACCCCGACGGCCGCTATGCCGACGCCTACAACCGCTACGCCCACGTGAAGGTCGAGCTGACCGACGGCCCCGCCTCGTTCGAGCTCCAGGGCGTCGACCTGATGGTCGTCCACGTGCCGACCGACGACCTGCCCCGGCTCGGGGTCTCGTACGTGCTGAGCCGCACCGACGTCACCGCCCACGCCACCGCGGCGGTGCGCTTCGAGCCGGCCGCCCCCGCCCTGCCCGACGGGGTACGGATCTGGCGCGTCGTCACCTGAGCGGCAGGCGCGACCCCCTCGCCGTGCCCGTGGCACGCTCACGGCGGGGCACGCGAGGGCCGGGTGATCCTCGTCGGCCCCGCCGTGGCCCGGGTCGCCGGGGTCAGCGGGTCGCCGTGGCCGATCCGGGGATCTCCTTGTCCCCTGGCCGGGGCGCCGGGCCGACGATCTCGTGCGGCAGGTAGGGCTCCTCGAGGTAGGCGACCTCCTCCGGGGTGAGCACGAGGTCGAGGGCGCGCACGGCGTCGTCGACGCGGCTGGGCCTTGAGCAGCCGACGATCGGTGCGGCCACACCTTTCGCCCAGTGCCAGGCCAGGGCGACGTCGGCCATGGGCACCCCGTGACGCTCGGCGACCTCGGCCACCCGCTCGATCACCGGCAGGTCGAGCTCGCGCGCCCGGTCGTACTTCGCCCGCATGGTCGCGTCGGTCGTCGAGCGGACGGAGTCGGACTCCCAGGTGGCGCGGGTCAGGTGCCCCGAGGCGAGCGGGCTGTACGGGGTCAGCGACATGCCGTACTGCTCGCACACGGGGATGAGCTCGCGCTCGTCCTCGCGGTAGAGCAGGTTGTAGTGGTTCTGCATGCTGGCGAAGCGCGTCCAACCGTGCTCGTCGGCGACCACCTGCATGGTGTGCAGCTGGTAGCCGTACATCGCCGAGGCGCCCAGCGCCCGCACCCGTCCGTCGCGCACGAGGCGGTCGAGGGCCTCCATCGTCTCCTCGATCGGCGTGCCGTAGTCGAAGCGGTGGATGATGTACAGGTCGAGGTAGTCGGTCCCCAGCCGCTCCAGCGTCCCGGCGATCTCCCGCTCAATGGCCTCCCGTGAGAGCCTGCCATCGTTGAAGTAGACCTTGGAGGCCAGCACGACGTCCTCGCGCTTGACCCCCAGGTTCCTCAGGGAGGCGCCGATGTACTCCTCGCTCGTGCCGTGGGCGTAGACGTTGGCGGTGTCAATGAAGGTGACGCCGAGCTCCAGGGCCCGGGCGATGACCGCCTCGGTGGCAGGCTGGTCGATGACCCACTGGTGAAAGTCGGGGAAGACCTTCCCGAAGCTCATCCCTCCGATGCACAGTCGTGGGATCTCGATGCCGGTGCTGCCAAGAGTCGTGTACTCCATGGTGTTCTCCTTCTCCGCGACCCGCCTCACCGCAGGCGCGCTACCCTCGGCAGCGGGGTCAACTCACGTCCAACGCTCCCCCGTCCACGGCAGATGAGCAAGGCCCTGCCAGGACCTGGATAACAAGGGCGCCACGCGGTGACACCGTTGAGGTCGTCACCTCCAAAGCCGCACGGCCCCACGCTCGCACCGCCTCACAGGTGCACCTGGCTGCGCACCCAGTCGACGACCTCGCAGACCTCGTGGCGAGCGTCCTGGCGGCACAGCAGGTAGAAGGTGACACGGACCGAGGCGTCACGGATCGGGACGACGACGCGCTCGGGGGCGTGGACGACCCCGGGCACGACACCGGGCGCGTCGGTGACGAAGTAGGGCAGGTGCGAGGTGCGCAGCAGCTGGTCGAAGACGACACGGTCCTCCTGGACGAGGAACCGGGAGCGGGGCAGGACCCGCTCGCACACCCCCCGCCAGAACCCGATGCCCGCCAGGAGGAGGAACGTCTCGCCGTCCAGCTCGGAGGCACTGACCCCCTCCCTGCTGGCGAGCCTGTGGTCGGGCGGCAGGCAGACCGACAGGCTCT
>JBHAES010000097.1:0-4372 GCA_041855725.1 Actinomycetota bacterium | reverse complement strand
GCCAGCGAGATGCCTGGTACCGGGGTGGGGCTCGGGGTGTCCGTTGCGGCGTGTCTGGGTTGTCGCTCTTCGAGCCGGACTGTCACCTTTCGAGTCGGGCCCGGCTCTCGAAGTGACAGGTCGGCTCGATAGGTGGTGCCAGGTCGGTTCGGGTGGTGACAGGTTGCGATAGGTGGCTGGTCGGCTCGGGGGGTGACAGTCCGGCTCGAAGGGTGTGATGCCGACTCGAGAAGCGACGCTGGTCCGGGACCCGGGCCGGTGGGGGCCCGCTCGTGGTGGAACGGTCACTCGTCGAGCCCTGATGGGATCAGGCCACATGCTCGTCACGCCCCCGATGGGAGGTCGGTCACCCTACCGCCGGGCCGGGGCCGCAGTCCTCGAGGGGGCGTCGCTGGTCACTGCTCCCGGGAGGCCCACCACTCGCGCAGCAGCTGCTCGGCGCGCTCGGGGCCGAGGGGGCCCTCGTCGAGGCGCTTGTCGAGCAGGAACCGGTAGGCCTGGCCCACCTCGGGGCCGGGCGGGATGCCGAGCAGCGCCATGATCTGGTTGCCGTCCAGGTCGGGGCGCATCGCGTCGAGCTCCTCCTGCTTGGCGAGCTCGTCGATGCGCCACTCCAGCTCCTCGTACGCGCGGCGCAGCGTGGTCGCCTTCCGTACGTTGCGGGTGGTGCAGTCCGAGCGGGTGAGGATGTGGAGCCGCTCCAGCTCGTCGCCGGCGTCGCGGACGTAGCGGCGCACGGCCGAGTCGGTCCACTCGGCGTCGGCGTAGCCGTGGAACCGCAGGTGCAGCCCGACGAGCATCGACACCGACTCGACGACGTCCTTCGGGTAGCGCAGCGCGGTGAGCCGCTTGCGGGCGAGCTTGGCACCCACCACGTCGTGGTGGTGGAACGACACCCGTCCACCCGGCTCGAACCGGCGGGTGCGGGGCTTGCCGATGTCGTGCAGCAGCGCCGCCAGCCGGGTCACCACGTCAGGGGCGTGGCCACGGGCCCGCTCCAGCGCGATCGCCTGGTCGAGCACGGTGAGGCTGTGCTCGTAGACGTCCTTGTGGCGGTGGTGCTCGTCGGCCTCCAGCCGCAGCGCCGGCAGCTCGGGCAGGAACCGCTCGGCCAGGTGGGTGTCGACCAGCAGGTTCAGCCCCACCCGAGGCTCGTCGCACAGCAGCAGCTTCGTCAGCTCGTCGCGGATCCGCTCGGCCGACACGATGTCGAGCCGCTCCGCCATCGCCGTCATCGCCGCCACCACCTCGGGCGCCGGCTCCAGCCCCAGCCGGGCCGCGAACCGGGCCGCCCGCAGCATGCGCAGCGGGTCGTCCGAGAAGCTGATCTCGGGCGTCGTCGGCGTCTGCAGGGTCGCCAGCGCCAGGTCCGAGAACCCTCCGTACGGGTCGACGAACCGCCGCCCCGGCAGCTGGATCGCCATCGCGTTCACCGTGAAGTCGCGGCGCTTGAGGTCGTCGTCGATGTTGTCGCCGAACGCCACGACGGGCTTGCGCGAGCCCGGCTCGTAGGCGTCGGCGCGGAACGTGGTCACCTCCACCTGGTGGGCCTCGCCGCCTGCGGTGACCATGGCGCCGATGGTGCCGAACTCACGGCCCATGTCCCAGGTCTTCTTCGCCACCGTGCGCAGGATCCGCTCGATCTCGTCGGGTCGCGCCGACGAGGTGAAGTCGAGGTCGTCCGATGACACCCCCAGCAGCGCGTCGCGCACCGGCCCGCCCACGAGGTAGAGCTCGTGGCCGGCCTCGTCGAACCGTGCGGCGAGCAGGTCGAGCACGGGCGCGAGCCGGTCGAGCTCCGCCAGCGCGTTGGCCTGCGCGGTCGCGGCATCGGTCCAGGTGGTGGGCACGACAGGGGAGTCTAGCGACGCCCCGCCCACGCTCCCGCGTCTCGTCCCAGGCGTCGGCGCCCGCTGGGTGGCGTGCCGGGTCGGCAGCGGTGGGCTGCGAGCGGGGTACGCGGAAGGTCTGTCACGGGCTGCGGGCGACGTGTTGGATGGTGCTGATCCGCGACGACGAGGAGAGACCCATGACCACCTGGCTCATCACCGGATGCTCCACCGGCCTCGGCCGCGCCCTCGCCGAGGCCGTGCTGGCGCGTGGCGACTCGGCGGTGGTGACCGCCCGCGACGTGGCCACCGTCGCCCCGCTGGTGGCCGCGCACCCCGACACCGCGCTCGCGGTGCCGCTCGACGTCACCGACCCCGCCCAGGTGACGGCCGCCGTCGCTGCCGGCGAGGAGCGGTTCGGCGGCATCGACGTGCTCGTCAACAACGCCGGCTACGGCTACCGCGCCGCCATCGAGGAGGGCGACGACGCCGACGTGCAGCGCCTCTTCGCCACCAACGTGTGGGGTCCGGTCGCCCTCATCAAGGCGGTGCTGCCCGGCATGCGGGCCCGCCGCAGCGGCACCGTCGTGAACCTGTCCTCGATCGCGGCGTCGCTGTGCCCGATGGGATCGGGCTACTACGCCGCCGCCAAGGCAGCGGTGGAGGGGATCTCCCTCTCGCTGGCCCAGGAGGTGGCGCCGCTCGGGATCCGGGTGGTCGTGGTGGAACCGGGCGGGTTCCGTACGGACTTCGGCGGCCGCTCCATCGCCCAGTCGGCCACCGTCATCGACGACTACGCGGCCACCGCGGGTACCCGGCGGCCGAGGGCAGGCGAGAACCAGTCGCTCCAGACCGCCGGCGACCCGGCCCTCGCGGCACAGGCGCTCATCACGCTGGCCACCGCCGACGAGGTGCCCACCTTCTTCGCCATGGGCAGCGACGCCCTCGCCGTCGTCCGTGACGCGATCGCCCGGCGCGCCGCCGCCCTCGACGCCTACGAGCAGCTGTCGGCCAGCACCGACAACCCCGTCTGACCCGGGAACCACGCCCGCCAGCGCCACGGCGACCGGCGTGGCACAGTGTGAACCGACCCACGCGTACGGAATGGAGCACCGATGCCCTGGACCGACACCGACCTCGCCCGTCTCGGCGGGGCCAGCGACGTCGCGATCTCGGTCGCCGCGCCCGACGGCGACTTCCCCAAGCGCACCGTGGTGTGGGTGGTGCGGGCTGGCGACGCCCTCTACATCCGCCCGTACGTCGGCCCCCAGTCGCGGTGGTTCGCCGCAGCGGTCACCGAGCCCCGGGGCCGGCTGCACGCCGACGGCACCGCCACCGACGTCACCCTCACCGTGCTCGGCGACGACGCGCCCAACGACGAGATCGACGCCGCGTACGAGGCGAAGTACGGCCAGGGCCCCCACGCCGGCTACGTGGCGCCGATGTGCCGGCCCGGCCCGAGGGCGGCGACCGTACGCCTCGACCCCCGCTGACCAGACGTCCCCGCATCCGACCCGACCTCGAGGAGAGACGCATGACCGACACCCCGTTCGACCGGGAAGCCGCCAGCGAGGCCGTCTACGAGCGGCTCTTCGGCCCGCGCGACCGCACCGCCCCCAGCGACGACCCGGAGCTGAGGCAGATCCTGCGGCGCATCATCTTCGGCGACGTGTTCGCCACCGGCGACCTCGACGACCGCACCCGCGAGCTCATCACCGTCACCGTCCTCGCCACGCTGCAGGCCCTGCCGCAGCTGCGCTCCCATGCCGCCGCGGCTCTCGGGGTGGGTGTGACGCCGGTCGAGCTGAAGGAGGCGGTGTACCAGCTGGCACCGTTCCTCGGGTTCCCGCGGGTGCTCAACGCCGTCGGCGTGGTGAACGAGGTGCTGCAGGCTCGGGGGGTGACGCTGCCGCTGGAGCCGCAGGCCACCACCACCGACGCCGACCGTCTCGAGCGCGGCCGCGAGCTGCAGGGGCCGCTCTACGGCACCGAGATCGCCGACGCGCTCACCCGGCTGCCCGGCGGGTTCGGCGAGGCGATGCCGCGGTTCCTCACCGGGTTCCTCTTCGGTGACTTCTACACCCGCGGCGGCCTCGACGTCGCCACCCGCGAGCTCCTGGGCCTGTGCACCCTCACCGCCCTCGGCCTCGACCGGCAGATCAAGCCCCACGTCCGGGGCGCGTTGCGGGCCGGCAACAGCCCCGAGCGGGTGCTCGCGGCGCTCGTGCACGTCTACCCGTACGCCGGGTACCCGTACGCGCTCAACGCGATCCGGGTCGTCGCCGACGTGCTCGCCGAGGACGGCTGCTCGGTCCCGGTCACGCACGGCTCTGGTGCCACCGAACCCCGGGCAGGTGCCAGTTCCAGCGGAGAGCCGCGACCCTGATCGCGGTGACGCCGGTGGCGGTGGCCACCAGGGCCACGGGGTGGCCCCAGCCGAGCATCTGCAGCACGACGGTGACGACGGCGCCTGCCAGCGCGGGGATGACGTAGAGCTGGGAGCGGCGGCGGAAGATGATGGGCACCTCGCTGGCGAGCACGTC
>JBHAES010000096.1:0-2994 GCA_041855725.1 Actinomycetota bacterium | reverse complement strand
CGAGGTCCACTGTGCCTGGTCGCCCTACGAGCTCACCGTCTTCCGCGTGAGGCTCGACGAGCTGGGTGCCTCGGCGGCGGACGAGGTCGTCCTGCGGGAGCCGATCGTGGCCCGGCGCCAGGGCTGAGCCCGTGGGGTCGCACCTCCGACATGCGACCCCACGGGCCTGAACGCGACCCGACGGCGGTCGCAGTCCTGTTCACGCCCGAGGCCGGGTCTACGCTGGAGGCATGAGTGCGACGGATCGGCGCGACGTCGCCGACCCCTGGACGGGGCGCCGCCCCGCCCCGCCCCGCTCGAGCGTCCCTGGGGCAACGGTGGCCCCAGGGACGCTCGAGCTCGTGGCCCGGGCCGCCGCCTTCCTCCGGGAACACCACCGGCAGCCCCTGACCGTTCGAGACCTCGCCGACCACCTGTCCTACAGCCCCTCCCACCTGACCAGGACCTTCACGGCGGTTGCGGGCGTCTCACCGATCGGCTACCTGTCCGCCTGACGTCTCCATGAGGCCAAGCGGCTCCTGGTCCACCCCGGCGTGGGCGTGGCCGAGGTCTGCCACGAGGTGGGGAACACCTCGGTGGGAACTTTCGCGCGGCGCTCCACCCGCGACGTCGGGTTGGTGCCCGGGGCTTCGTGCCGTGCCGTCCGTCCGGCCGAGGCCTGGGAGCCACCGGTGCTCGTGGCGCTGGCGGCGCTGTGGCCGGGCTGAGCCGGCACCGGTCCGCAGGGTGTGCAGGCAGAGGTGGCATGGCGTGGGCTCCGGGTCGGGGCGTGGGGGCTGGGGTGCGGGATGCCGACGACCCTTTGTGGAAAACGTTGGAATCCCGCCGTTCTTCATCGGGGCGCTCCGGCTGCCACACTACTATTGTGTGCGTTACATGATGGTGGGGGTTGGGAACGGCCCGGCTCGGGCGCCTGAGCCGGGCCCGGAAGCGTCCACGACGCCACCACCATCACAGCCTCTCCCCACCCACATTTACATACGCCCCACGAATAACCCTCCGGATGTGGAGGAGCAGGTTATGCCCCCGACCATGGCTCAGAGCGGCCGATGTCTGGGGGCTGCACCAAGGAGACAAGGGCGAGCCGGATGCGGGTGCGCAGACCCCAGGAGACAAGATAAGGCAGCGGGGCATATCCTCGGAACGCTGTTGGGGCTTGCACGACTATCTCAGGGACACGTTCGGGGTCGACCTCCTGGGTGCCCGGAGCTCGGTCTGAGCCGTCGCCCCACTGGCAGGACCATCTCAGGAGAACCGATGCCCTACGAACGGGTCGCGCTCGACGGCTACCAGTGGCTCCTTGACCAGGACGTGCACGCCACGGCCCACGCCACCGTGAGGATCGCCTACGGCCGTCTTCATGAGCCGGTGGGGGACCTCGGGGTGCTCGACCACCTGGCCTCGATGCTGCGCCGTCGCCTCAGCGAGCCCTTCACGGCTCCCGACGGCGACCTGGTCCAGGTCGGTGTGCGTGTCTCGGTGCGTGGTGCGAGCCTGTGCATCACGGTCGAGGACTCTCGGCCTGAGGTCTTGCGCGCCGCCTGGCTCAGGGTTGCTGAGTGCTTCAACGGCGGGCTGCCCCGCGTCGAGCCGGGGCGTGAGTACGAGCCGGTGTGGGCCGAGGACATGGCGCTGCGTACGGGAGCCAACGGGCTGGCCATGAACTGGGTACGCGGTATCTGCCCCGACGTGGAGAAGCGTGCCGGTGACTTGCTGCGAGAGCTGTCGCCGGCGGCGGGTCGTCATCACTGCGTGCTGTCGACCACCGAGAGGGCCGTCGTCGGAACCGGTTTCACGACGCCGCCGGCCTGCTCGGCCCGTCCGACGGTCCTCCGCCCGGCGGATCTGGACCCGCTGACCGACCCGCGCCACCGGGCGGGCCAGGTCGTCATGGACCGGATCGGCCCGGAGATCATGAGTGTCGTCGGTCCGCTGAGCCCGGAGACCGTCGCCGCCGGCCACATGCTCGCCGCCGTCGTGTCCCAGGCGCTCAGGCTCGTCGATCCCGGTGTCGGGGCCGCCGTGACCATGAGGATCCTGGGCAGGCTCATGCTGCTGACGGTCGCCATCGACCACGACGACGCGTCGGCCCTCACCGGGCTCCGCGAGATCACCGAGCTCCTTGCCGCCGAGCTCGTCCCGCCGTCGGACGACGTCGTGCTGCGGGCCTGCGACGAGGCCGGGTGCTGGGCCGTGAGCAGCGACTGCGCCACGGAGTGCCTGCTGCACGGCGTGCACCTCAGCCCGGGGCCGCCCACGCCCCGGGCTGCCCGGGCCGCCTACGACCGGCTCCTCCTCACCCGCCACATCGCTGTTGAGCGTCACCGCGCCCCGCTGCCGGGGCTGGAGGTGCTGCGGGCACCCTTGGACATGCCCCGGGGCCGGCGGTACACGACGTGGTTCGACGCGGCCTCGGACCCGATGCTCCCCGGGGCCGAGGCGAGGCTCGTCGTCGGCGAGCACGTCATCGCCAGCCGGAGCCGGACACCGGAGCCCGCACCCTGTGAGCCACGCGCGGTCGATGCAGACAACCTCGCCGTGATTCTCGACGACGGCCGTGGCGGATTCCAGCTCATCGACCACCTCAACCGCGAGATCGCCGTCGTCCTAGGCGCCTACCGGCGGCCCCGGGTACTGCGCTCGCGGATCGAGGCCGCCGCCGTCGGGGTTCCGCGCCTGCGCCGGATCCACGGCGAGGAGCTGTGGAGCCGTCGAGCCTCGGCGGTCGCCGTCGCCCGTCGCCGGCGTCGCGACGTCGTCTGGGTGTGGGCGGTCGTCGTGCTCGCCGTCGCCGGACTCCTTGCCTACGGAGGCGCCAGAGTGCGGGAGGCGGTGCGACCGCAGGTGATCGAGACCCGTGTCGGGTGGCACGGAGGCCTGGAGGACGGCACGCGGGTCACGATCCGCCTCGCTTCAGAGTCGAGGACGGGGGAGCTGCGCTTCCCGGTGGAGTACTGCGCCCCGCTGCACGGCGACAGTGACACCTACTCGGTG
>JBHAES010000095.1:0-10419 GCA_041855725.1 Actinomycetota bacterium | reverse complement strand
CTCGGCCGCGTCGCGGTCGGCGGCATCGGCCCGGTCGTTGTGCGCGCTCGCGTTGGCCCGCTCCTGGTCCGCGAGCTGCTGCTGCTCGGCCACGCGCTGGCGCTGCACGAGGTTGTCGGCGTTGTCGGCGATCTTCTGGAAGTGCCCCGCGATCCTGGTGAAGATCTTCTGCAGCGCCGACCCCTGCTTGCACTTGCCGGCGACGGCCTCGAAGAGCTTCTGCAGCTTGCGGGCAACCTTGCCGGCGACGATCGCGTACTTCGCCGAGGCCCAGGTCATGTAGGCGGCGATCGCCGCGCCGAGGGAGGGGACGGCGGCGGCGGCCGCCATGATGGCCTTCGTGACCAGGTCGATGACGAAGTCCTTGATGATGCCGCAGATGAGCTCCTTCAGGGCGACGAGCACCTGGGCGATGCCCTCGACCACGGCCGCGCACATCTCGTAGAGCTTCGACAGGCCCCGCATCGTCTCGGCGAGCAGCGCGACGCCGGTGGCGAACTTGACCTTCGCCTCGGACTCCCAGCTCTCGACCAGGACGGCTGCCCGCTCGACGACCCGGTCGGCCAGCTCGCTCAGCTTCTGAGCGTCGGCGCGCCACGTGTCGGACCAGGCGAACACCGCCCCGGAGTCGCCGACCAGGATCTTCAGCGCCTCCCGGAACGGCGGCAGGTTGTCGAGGATCCACTGCAGGATCTCGTCGAGCAGCTGCCCGACGATGAAGTTGATGGGGTCGACGAAGGCGTTGATGGCCTGCATGCCCAGGTCGACGCCGCCCATCGCGACACCGACGACGTTGCCCTCCTGCACCGCGGCGGCGGTCGCCTGGCACGACTCGACGATCGGGAACTTCATGATCATCGGAGGACCCTCGCGATCGACGCGGCGAGCTGCAGGTTCTGCGTCTCGGTGGTCTCGTAGGCCTCGCGCGTCGCGTCGAGCTGGCTGGCCACGCCGTCGACCGCCTGCGCCATGCCGTCGAGCAGCCCCTGCGAGGCCGCGGCGGCAGCCTGGGTGACGATCGGGGCGAGCGGCGACAAGAAGATCCCGAACATCATCGGGTCAGCTGGCTGGGTCGACTGGTTGCCGCTCCTCACCTGCTGTGCGGTGTCTCTGAACGCGGTCGCCGTCTCGGCCATCACGGCACGATCAACCTTGAAGTCGGGCATGTCACTCCTCCTCGTCGGGCACGACCGACAGCTCGCGCAGCTGCCGTACCGTGGGGTCGTCGGCGGTGTCGAGGCCCAGTTCCTGCACCGCCTCGAGCGCCTGCTGCGAGGCCGTCGCCGTGGCCTTGCGGACCGAGTCGAGCAGGTCTTTCGCCAGCTCGTCGGGGTCGACCTGCAGGGCGCGGGGCCGGTAGACCACTGAGCTCAGGTTGCCCATCGCCCCGACCACCACCTCGACCAGCTCGGACTGGTGGGTGCCGGTGGCGGCGCGCATCCGGCGCGACAGCTCGGGGCCGGCCTCGGTGATGGCCCGCACCTGCTCGGCGACCCGCCGCTCGAACTCGGCACCGCCCAGCGAGAGGTCCGCGGGCTGGGTGGCCGAGGTGGCCATCACCTGGCGCATGTCCTCGCTCGTCTGCGCGCTGGTGAGCGCCGCCAGGAACTCGTCGAGCTCGGGGTCGGGCGGCAGGTCGGCGATCGTACGCGGCTGCGGCGCGGGCACGTACCCGGGCGTGGCCGGCTGGTCGACCTCGTGGGTGCCGTCGCGGTCCTGCCGCTCGGCCGCCTGCTGGAGGTCATCGGGCACCGACGCGCGGATCGCCTTCGACACGCCCTCCCCCAGCTCGAGCATGCTGGCGGCCGTCGCCCGGTTCGCCTGGGCGCACGCCTCGACGTAGGCGGCCATCGTCTCGCGGCCGAGGATCGCCGCCGTGCTGCGCTCGGCGAACTCGACCTGCTTGAGGGCACCGTCGTAACCGACCCGTACCGTCACCCCGCCCACCGTCGCCGATCCCTCGCTGGCCTCGAGCAGCGCCTGCTGGCGGTCGGCCTGCTGCTGCATGGTCAGCGCGAGGTCCACGAGGCCGGAGATGAACCCGAGCGGGTCGAATCCCTCGGCGGGCTGACCAGGGCTGGATGGGGCGCTCACTCGCCCGAGTGTAGCCGCGCCCCGGGTCAGCACCATCGCTCGATGCCGCCGTACGATGCCGAGGTGACCAGTGAGCGGCTCTACCACATCGGATTCGGCCCGGCCGACCTGCCCGAGGGCACCCGGCTGGCGTTGCTGTCGGGCGACCCGGGACGCTCCGGGCTCATCGCGACCCGCCACCTGACGGGGGCCCGGGAGCTGTCGCGCCACCGCGGCCTCGACTCGTACGTGGCGCAGCTGCCCTCGGGGCGTCCCGTCGTGTGCGCCACCAGCGGCATGGGGGCGCCGTCGATGTCGATCGTCGTCAACGAGCTGGTGCAGGTGGGCATCACGACAGTGGTGCGCATCGGCACGTGCGGCGGGATCCGCGACGACGTGCTGGCCGGGTCGGTCGTGATCGCATCGGCGAGCCTGTCGAACCAGGGGGCCACCGTCGACATCGCGCCGCCCCACTTCCCGGCCGCTGCCGACCCGTTCGTCACCGTCGCCCTGGCCGAGGCCGCCGCGGCGCTCGACGTGCCGCACCGGGTGGGCGTCGTCGCCTCCACCGACACGTTCTTCGAGGGCCAGGAGCGCTCGGCCACCTCGGCGTCACCCACCCTGCTGCGGCGGCTGCGGGGCCAGACCGACGAGTACCGCGACGCCGGCATCCTCGCCTACGAGATGGAGGCGGGCACCCTGTTCACGATGGGTCTGGTGTACGGCTTCCGCGCCGCGTGCGTGCTCGGCGTGGTGGCGCAGCGCACCCAGGCCGAGCAGCCCGTGCTCGACGCCAAGGACCGCGCCGTCGACAACGCCACCCGCGTCGCCCTCGCCGCCGCCGAGGCCTGGGCCTGACCACCCGACCGGTCTTGCGGACGCGCCCTCGGCGCACCGGGCACGGTGGTGACCTGCCCGGTCGAGTCGGCCCGGCTGCTGCTGCGCGGGAACCGTCGCGCGGGCGGCCACCCGTCCGTAGGCGAGCGCGCACCCGTCGGCGGGCCTACGGCTCGGGCCACTCGCAGGCGAGCTCGTAGCCGTGGTCGCCGAGCAGCAGGGTCACCTGCAGGGTGCCGCGCATGCCGGTGAAGCCGCCGGTGCCGGAGCCGGACACCACCACGTAGTCGAGGGTCTGCCCGCCGTCGGCGGCCACCCCCATCTGCTGGAGCGCGAAGGTGCCCGAACGGTCCCAGAACGAGCCGGAGTAGACCTCGAGGGCGACGAACCCGGCCTCGCCCTGGCCCGGGTCGCCGGCCGTGAGCATGACGCCGCACGAGGTGCCGTCGAGGTCGCCGTGGAACTGCTTGGTGAAGTCGACCCGGTGGGCGCCCGGCATGTCGGACTCGAGCTGCTGCGAGCTGAGCTGCACCTCGAAGGTGCCCTTGGCGAGGCGTCGCATCCGGTCAGAAATTGATCATGTGACCCGCGATGCCCTCGACTCCCTCCTTGAGGGCCTCGCTCAGCGTGGGGTGGGCGTGGATGTTGCGGGCGACCTCGTCGGCGGTGAGGTCCCACAGCTGGGCGAGAGTGAGCTCGGGCAGCAGCTCGGTGACGTCGGGGCCCACCATGTGGGCTCCGAGCAGCTCGTTGTGGCGGGCGTCGGCGACGATCTTGACGAACCCGGTGGCGTCGCCGAGCCCCCACGCCTTGCCGTTGGCGGCGAACGGGAACTTGGCCACCTTCACCTCGTAGCCGAGCTCCTTGGCCTGCGCCTCGGTGTAGCCGAACGAGCCGACCTGCGGCTGGCAGTAGGTGGCGCGCGGGATCATCGCATAGTTGATGGGCATCGTCTCGGCCCCGGCGATCGTCTCGGCGGCGACCACGCCCTGCGCCTCGGCGGTGTGGGCGAGCATGAGCTTGGCGGTGACGTCACCGATCGCGTAGATGCCGGGGACGTTGGTGCGCATGTAGTCGTCGATCTCGATGGCGCCGCGCTCGGTGAGGGCCACCCCGGTGTGCTCCAGGCCGTAGCCCTCCGTCCGGGGGGCGAACCCGATCGACATCAGCACCCGGTCGGCGTGGAGCGCGATCTCGTCGCCGCCCTGCGCCGGGGTGACCACCACGGTGACCCCGTCGCCGGTCTCGTCGATGCGCTGCACGCCGTGGCCGGTCATGACCTTGACGCCGAGCTTCTTGAACGCCTTGGTGACCTCGGCCGACACCTCCGGGTCCTCGAGCGGCACCATGCGGTCGAGGTACTCGACGATGGTGACGTCGACGCCGTAGCTCGCCAGCACGTAGCCGAACTCGGTGCCGATGGCGCCGGCACCGCAGATGACGATCGAGCCGGGCAGGGTGTCGGCGAGGATCTGCTCCTCGTACGTGACGACCCGCTCGCTGCGCTGCACCCCCGGCAGCATGCGGGTGGTGGAGCCGGTGGCGATGATGCAGCTGTCGAACGTGACCGTCTGCTCGGCGCCGGCGTCGTCGCGCACCACGATGGTCTTCGCGTCGCGGAAGGTGCCCCACCCGTCGAGCTCGGTGACCCGGTTCTTCTTCATGAGGAAGTGGATGCCCTTGACCATGCGCTCGCTGACCGCCCGGCTGCGGCTGTAGGCCTTCTTGTAGTCGAGGGTGACCTCGCCCTGCAGGCCGAACGTGTCGGCCTCCTTGGTCACGATGGTGGCGATCTCTGCGTTGCGCAGCAGCGACTTGGTGGGGATGCAGCCCACGTTGAGGCACACGCCGCCCCACCACTGCTTCTCGATGATGGCGGTGCGCAGCCCCAGCTGGGCGGCGCGGATGGCGGCCACGTAACCGCCGGGACCGGCTCCGAGGACGACGACGTCGAAGTGTGCGCTCATGGCCCTCACCCTAGCGACCCGCGTCTGCTCCCGCCGAGCCGCGAGCGGTCCCGACCTCGCCCGGCCGCGCGGTGGCGGGAACCCCTGCGCCCTGCGCGGCCCGCTGGTTTCATGGGCACGGTGAGGATCCTGATCCTGGGCGGCACCACGTTCCTGGGCCGTGCCACCGCGATGGCCGCGGTCGGCCGCGGGCACGACGTCACCTGCGTGGCCCGCGGCACCTCGGGCGCCCCGGCGGCGGGGGCCACGTTCGTCCGGGTCGACCGCGACGACGAGTACGGGCTGGCCGAGGTGGCCGCCCGGCGGTGGCACGCCGTCGTCGACGTGGCGAGCGACCCCCACCACGTGGCCCGGGCCGTGCGCGACGTGGGCGCGGTCACCCGGCTCTACGTGCTGGTCTCCACCGTCAACGTGTACGAGGCGTTCCCCGGCCGCGAGGTCGACGAGTCGTCGGCCCGGCTCGCCCCGCTGCCGGTCGACGACTGGGGGCCGCCCACGAGGGAACGCTACGGGGCCGCGAAGGTGGCCTGCGAGGACCTGGTCACCGCCGGGCTGCCGGCGTCGGCGGCGGCGATCGTCCGCCCCGGGCTGATCGGCGGGCCCGGTGACGAGACGGGCCGCTCGGGCTACTGGCCGTGGCGGTTCGCCCACCCGACCGGGCCCCGGGTGCTGGTGCCCGACTCCTTCGACCAGCCCGTCCAGCTGCTCGACGTACGCGACCTCGCCGAGTGGCTCGTGGTCGTGTGCGAGCGGCGGGTCACGGGCGCGTTCAACGCCGCCGGCGCCCGGACGACGCTGGGACGGGCGCTCGACCTGTGCCGCGAGCGGACCACGACCCCGCCGGACCCGGCGCCCGCCGCCCCGGCGTGGCTGCTCGACCGCGGCGTGGCCCCCTGGTCGGGGCCCCGGTCGCTGCCGCTGTGGCTGGGCGGCGGCGACGAGACCGCCCTCGTGGGCGCCGAGCCGGCGACGGCCGCCGGCCTGCGCCTGCGGCCGCTGGCGGCCACCCTCGCCGACGCCCTGGCCTACGAGGAGCGGCGCCGCGAGCCCCCGCCGCACGGCGCCGGCCTCACCGACGCCGACGAGGCGGCGCTGCTCGCCGACCTCGCCTAGGCGGCCTGACCGGCCCCATCGATCCCCCGTTATCACCCTCCGACAAGGCACGACGCTCGACGTACGGGGTCCAGGTCCCGCAGCCGAGGCGGCGCTATATCTCATGTGAGGTACTGTCGTGTCGTGCCCACCACACCGCAAAGCGTCGGAGCCCTCATCCGTGACGCCCGCAAGCACCGCGGGCTCACCCAGCACCAGCTGGCGGAGCTGCTCGGCACGAGCCAGAGCGCCGTGCACCGCATCGAGGCCGGCAACCAGAACCTGTCGCTGGAGATGATCAACCGCATCGCCACCGCGCTCGACAGCGACATCATCTCCACCGGCAACGGGGCCACCCACCTGCGCATCGTCGGCGGCCGCCGGCTCAGCGGCGCCATCGACGTCCGGTCGTCGAAGAACGCGGCGGTCGCGCTGCTGTGCGCCTCGCTGCTCAACCACGGCACCACCACCCTGCGGGGGATCGCCCGCATCGAGGAGGTCAACCGGCTCGTCGAGGTGCTCAGCTCGATCGGGGTCGAGTGCCGCTGGAACGACGACCGCACCGACCTCACGATCCGCCGCCCCGAGGCGCTCCAGCTGGCCGGCATGGACGTCGAGGCGGCCCGTCGCACCCGGTCGGTCATCATGCTGCTCGGCCCCCTGCTCCACCACTCGGGCCCGTTCCGGCTGCCGTACGCGGGCGGCTGCGACCTCGGCACCCGCACCGTGGAACCCCACCTGCAGGCGCTGCGCACGTTCGGGCTGACCGTGCACGCCACCGAGGGCTGCTACCAGTGCCACCCCGACGGCACCGAGGGCGAGGGCGAGCGGCGCATCACCCTCACCGAGCGCGGCGACACCGTCACCGAGAACGCGATCATGGCCGCCGCCAACACCCCCGGCGTCACGGTGATCCGCAACGCGAGCCCCAACTACATGGTCCAGGACCTCTGCTTCTTCCTGCAGCTGCTGGGGGTGCGGCTCGACGGCATCGGCACCACCACGCTGCGCATCGAGGGCCGCGCCCGGCTCGCCGCCGACGTCGCGTACGACATCTCCGAGGACCCCATCGAGGCGATGAGCCTGCTCACCGCCGCGATCGTCACCGACTCGGAGCTGACCGTGCGCCGCGCACCCATCGAGTTCCTGGAGATTGAGCTCGAGATCCTCAAGGAGATGGGGCTGCGCTGCGACGTGTCGGCCGAGTACCCGTCACGCAACGGCCACACCCGCCTGGTCGACATCACGGTGCACCCGTCGCGGCTGCGGGCCACCGCCGACAAGATCCACCCGATGCCGTTCCCCGGCCTCAACATCGACAACCTGCCGTTCTTCGCCGTGATCGCAGCCGTCGCCGAGGGCACCACCCTCATCCACGACTGGGTCTACGAGAACCGGGCGATCCACCTGCTCGACCTGGGCAAGCTGGGGGCCAAGGTGCAGCTGCTCGACCCGCACCGCATCATCGTGACGGGCCCCACCCGCTGGCGCGGCCAGGAGGTCATGTCGCCGCCGGCCCTGCGGCCCGCCATGTGCCTGCTGCTGGCCGCCCTCGCCGCCCGCGGCGAGTCGGTGATCCGCGACGTCTACGTGATCAACCGCGGGTACGAGGAGCTGCCCGAGCGCCTCACCGCGCTCGGCGCCCAGATCGAGACGTTCCGGGAGTGATCCGACAGGAGGCCGCATGACCGAGCAGATCCGGCGGTGCGCACAGCACGCCACCATCTACGCCACGCTCCGCCAGGAGCAGCTCCACGACACCCTCGCCCAGGTGCTGGGCGACTACCGGTGGTCGGTCGACCTCGGCACCCAGCGCTTCACGTTCGCCTCCGGCACCGGCACGGTCGAGGCGACCGCGCACCTGCTGGCCTCGATCGCCGCCGACCCGGCCACGATCCGGTGGGGGCACGCCGCGAGCTTCGGCTCGTACGGGTCCGCGGTGGCGCTGGCCGAAGAGGTCCGTGAGACCGGGCGACGGCACCGGCTCGACCAGCTGGTCGACGAGGACGTCCCCTACCGCACCCCGCCGGGCGCCGACCAGGGCGACGTCATCGCCGCGCTCGCCCACGACGTCGGCGCCCTGGGCGTCGAGCTGCTCGGCCCCACGTACTGCTACTACTCGATGCCGGTCGGCGGCGCCTCGCGCGCGGTGCTGCTGCTGGGCGACCTGTCGCACCCGTTGCCGCCGGTCACCCTGGACGACGTGCTGGCGCGGCTGCCGCGCCAGCTCAGCCAGATCGACGACCCCGCCTGGTCGCTCGACGGCCTGGCCCGGCTGCTGCCCGGCTGGTCGGTCACCCACGACGCCGACGGCACCGGCGGCCACCAGGTGCGGGTCGTCGACGACGCCGGCCGAGCGGCGACCGTCGGCTACCGGATCGACGACTTCGGCCGCGTGACCCGATTGAGCCTCCACCGCGACGCCGCCCCCGGGTCCTGACGACCCGTCCCCGGAGGCGGACGGTACCCGTTCGGCGCCGTCAGGGTCCGTGCCGGCTCGGCCGGTGCGCCGTGACGGGTCAGCGCAGCCGTACGGGGGTGAAGGTGGCGGTAGGGGCGACGATCCGGTCCTGCGCCGCCACGAGGCGCAGCTCTCGCTCGCCGGAGGCCGCGGTGACCTCGAGCACGGAGTAGACGACGGCGGCGGTGCGGGCCAGCGCAGCCGCCAGGCCCTGCCCGGTGAGCACCCCGGCGAGGAAGACGGCGGCCGTGATGTCGCCCGACCCGGTGAACGACCGCTCGAACCGCGGGGTGGTGACCAGCCACGCCCCCGCGTCGCCGACCGCCAGCATGCCGATGTGGTCGTCGCCGGCGTCGTCGGTGACGGCGCTGGTGACGAGCACCGTGCCGGGCCCGGTGGCGCGCAGCTGGTCGGATGCCTCCAGCAGGTCGGCGGTCGTGCGGGTCTCGCGGCCGGTGAGGAAGTCGAGCTCGAACTGGTTGGGGGTGACGACGTCGGCGGCCGGGACGACCTGGTCGCGGAGGAACTCGGGGATGCCGGGCGCCACGTAGAAGCCGCGGCCCACGTCGCCCATGACCGGGTCGCAGCAGTACACCGCCTGCGGGTTGCGCTCACGCACGAGCGCCACCGACCGCAGGATCGCCGACCCCATCGCCTCGCTGCCCTGGTAGCCGGTGAGCACGCCGTCGACGCCGGCGAGGGCGCCCCGCTCGTCGATGCCGCGCACGATGTCGGCCACCTCGTCGGCCTGGTGCACCGGCCCGTACCACGACCCGTACACCGTCGAGTTCGAGTAGTGCACGGTGAGCACCGGGTAGACCTCGACGCCCATCCGCATCAGCGGGAACGTGGCCGCCGAGTTGCCGACGTGGCCGTAGGCGACCGAGGACTGGATCGAGAGAATCGTCGTCACGGGGCGTCAGTCTGCCACTTCGCCCCGATCGGCCTCACCTCGCACCTCTCGGCGACAGACTAGGGCCCATGGCCGACGTCCTCACGATCCAGACCGAGTCCGGCGCCCTGCCCGTGCTGCAGAGCCTCCCCCCTGCCGGGACGGGTCCCGGGCTGGTCGTGGGGCACGGGATCTTCGGCCTGTCCCCGTACGTCCGGCGCCGCTGCGACGACCTGGCCGCCGCCGGCTACGTGGTCTACGCCCCCGAGCTGTACTGGCGGCTGCGGGAGCCGCTGCAGCTCAACGAGCGCTCCGAGGAGTACGTGCAGCAGGGCATGGCCGCCGCGCAGCGGCTCGACTGGGAGCACGCGGTCGAGGACGTGTGCGACGCCGTGGCGGCGCTGCGGGGGGCGGCCGAGCTCTCCGGTCGCGTCGGCCTGCTGGGCTACGGCCTGGGCGGCGGGCTCGCGTTCGCCGCGGCCACCCGCTGCCGCCCTGACGCCCTCGTCTCCTACTACGGGTCGGCGCTGCCGAGCCTCACGGCCCTGGCCGGGCAGGTCACGTGCCCGCAGCTGCACGTGTGGGGCGACGCCGACACCCAGGTCGACACGCCCACCCAGGAGCTGGTGCGGCGCACCCTCGAGACCGCATCGCGGGGCCCTGTGGTGTGGCGCACCTTCGCCGGCGCCGGTCACGCCTTCGACAACCCGCACCCGTGGTTCCACCACGCGCCGGCCTCCGACCAGGCGTGGGAGGCGGTGCTGGACTTCCTCGCCACCTACCTCGACTGACCGGTGCGTCAGGGCCGCTCGGACGTGGTGCCGCCGAGCTCGAAGGCGGGTGGCAGCTCGGTGATCTCGTAGGGCTTGGGCATCGCGTACGGGGTGATGCCGATGCCGTCGGCGGGGCTCCAGGCCGGTGGCTCGTACGACGGGAGGGCCACCGACGTGGTCGAGGCGGGCGGCTCGTACGTGCCGGGCACCTCGGCGGGCGACAGCAGGGTCGCGGGTCCCCGGGCGAGCGGCTCGTACGCCTGGAGGACCTCGGCGGACGAGGGAGCCTGCGGGGCCGCCGGGCCGGTGACCGCCCACGACTCG